>JAJZFR010000295.1 GCA_021805265.1 Acidobacteriota bacterium
AGCTGGATGAAGCGCTGGCCGACCATGCCGGTGGCGCCGAGAATGCCGACATCTATGGGAGTATTGCGTTCTGGAGTATTCATATATGGACTCTCCAGTGTACAGGAGAGTCATCCTCGAACCAACGGCGAGGCGGCGAAAAAGGCAGGAATTCCGCGGCATTGAATCGAATTTCGAGGAGGTTATCCCTTGTCGGGACGATCACGAGAGTGCAGGAGCTGCTCGAGTTCCTCCTTGAATTCGCGGACGTCCTTGAAGTCGCGGTAGACGCTGGCGAAGCGGATGTATGCGACGGTATCGAGGAGTCGAAGCTGGTCCATGATGCGCTCGCCGATCTCGCGGGTGGTGCGCTCGCGCTCGGGTGCGTCCATGAGGTAGCTTTCGGTGGCATCGACAATGGATTCGAGCTGGACAGAGGAGACAGGGCGTTTTTCGCAGGCTCGAAGCAGCCCATTGAGGACTTTATGGCGGTCGAATTTTTCGCGGCGGCCATCTTTTTTGACGACCATGTATGGGATTTCGTCGATGCGCTCGTAGGTGGTAAAGCGGCGCTCGCATTGTTCGCATTCGCGGCGACGGCGGATGGAGTCCGCTTCCTTGCTTTCGCGGCTGTCAACGACGCGGTCCTGGGCGAAACCACAAAAGGGGCACTTCATCGATTCCTATTCTACTCGTGCGTGGCGGGAGCGGGTGCCTGGGTGGGGCTGTGTTCGGTCATGGCATCGAGGATTTCTTCGCCGGCGTGTTCGCTTTCGACGGCGATGCGGCGGAGGCTGACGTGTTCGATCTGTGCCCAGACGAGGCCAACGGGGAGGATGCTGAGGAAGGTGACGGCAAGCAGGGTAGCGGCGCAGGCGGTAGCGGCCTCGGGATCGACGGCGAAGAGCTTAATGAGGACACCGGCGACGATACCGATCTGGGTGAACCAGCCGACGACGGGAAGCTGAATGACGCTGGCGACGCCGCTCGAGGCCATGAGGACCATGCCCTGGGCCAGGGTCATAGCGTGGAGCTGCGGGTCGTTGAAGGCTCGCGCGGTCAGGATGTAAGCGGTGGTGATGAGCGCCCACATGGCGAGGGAAAGAGCGAGAGTGAGGAAGAGATCGACGGGCGAGCGGAGGGTGTTGAGTCCGGAGCGAAAGCTGCGGATTTTGTCTCCGACAGCGGCGGCGAGAGCTTCAGAGAGTATGGAGATGGATTTTTCAAAGAAGGTTGCGACCATGCCTCCGGCGAGTCGGATGAGGGCAAGAAAGATGGCTCCGGCGAGGGTAGCGGCAAGGCCCCAGTAGCCGACTTTGCGGAAGATTTCAGGGTGTGGCAGAGCGGCACCGGAAAAGAGGATGACGGACGAGAAGATGAGCGCCATGGAGCCGAGATCGAAGAGCCGCTCGACGATGTAGACGGCAAGCTGCGAGCTGACGGTGAGGCCGGTTTTGCGGGCGGCCAGATACGGGCGGGTGAGGTCGGCGACGCGGCCAATGAGAGCGACGCCTGTGAAGCCGATGACCTGCGCGCCGAGGAGGGAAAAGAGGGGGACTTTTTTACTGGGTCGAATGAGCAAGGCCCAGCGAGCGGCGCGGAGGACGAAGCCGAGATAGATGCAGGCTGCGCCGATGGCGATACGGGTCCAGTCGGCGCGGCGGAAGTATTGCGCGAAGGCAGGGAAGTCGAAGGGATGTTTGTGCTGACCGTAGAGGCCGAGGGCGATGAGTGCGGCGAGAACGACGAGGCCGAGGAAGAGTTGTTTTTTCAAGGGGAGTTCCTTTACTCGGCGGCGCGGTCTTGATTCGGGTGGGCGCGTCGGGCGGCTACGCGCTGGTTGAAGAGGTGGATGACGCGGGCGACGTAGAGATGGGTTTCGCGGTAGGGCGGGATGCCGTGGAAGCGATCAACGGCCTGGGGGCCTGCGTTGTAGGCGGCCAGTGCAAGAGCAAGATTATCGTGGTATCGGGCGAGCATCTGGTCAAGATAAGCCGCTCCGCCGTGAATGTTCTGGTCCGGGGCGAAGGTATTCGAGACGCCGAGCTGGCGAGCGGTTTGGGGCATGAGCTGCATGAGTCCAGTGGCCCCGGCGGGGCTGACGGCGCGGGGGTTTCCGCTGCTCTCCGCCTGGACGACGCTGGCCAGGAGATCGGCGTCGAGGTTGTGCTGGCTGCCTGCGGAGGCGAGCATCTGGTGAAGGTCGGCGGGTGTGAGGTGATCGGTAATGGGATCGGCGATGCGGTCTGGTTGCGGGACCGTCACCGGAGCCGCACTGGAGGCATCGGATGGATGCTCGACCGGGGTAATGGCGGATACGGTGGAGGCGTCGAGGTCAAGAAATTCGGTTTCGTCGGGATGGGGATAGAGGCGGAGTTTTCCGTTGACCAGGGAGTGATGGTCACAGTCGATGGAGAAGCCGTTGGCAAGCAGGATGTGTTCGGAGGATTGTTGCGCGGGCGTTAGCAAGGCTTGATTGGCTTGATTGGCGGGGTGAGCGGCGGTGGGAAGGGTGACGGGTGCGAAGGCAAGCGCGAGCATGGCCAGTGCGAGGATGTTCTGGACTGGCCTGGTCGGCGGCGAATTTGGCTGGCCACGATGGGACATACGCTGTTCCCTCAAAACTTTAGCAGAATTACAGCAGGGATCAGGAGATTGCTGCGGCGGAGTGACTGGCGATGGCCATTTCGAGCATTCGGGCGACGCCGTCGTCGGTGTTGCGGGGGGCGATGCGCCAGCCACGCCTGGGCGCGAGCTGGAGCAGCTCGTCGGTGGCGTTCCCCATGAGGACGCCGACGCCAGCCCAGTCGAGCATGGATTCGTCGTTCCAGTTGTCGCCGATGGCCATGGTTTCCTGTTGTGCGATGCCGAGACGGGCTGCGAGTCGCTCGAGGGCGGAGCGTTTGGAGATGCCGGGCGGGAGCAGGTCGAGGATGGAGAGGTCGTGGCCGGGATAGGCGGTGCGGATGACTTCCACCTGGTTGGCGAGTGGGGATTCGGCGAGCAGGCGCTCGGCCTGGGCCATCTCGCGGAGTGTACCTGCGGCCATGCCCTGGATGATGTCGATGTCATCTCCGAGGGCGGATTCGATGGGCTGGACGGCACGGATGGAGCCGCGATTGGCCTCGACCCACTTGGCGAGGCGTCCGCGGGCAATGGCCATGTCTTCGACGATGAGGTCAGGCGGGGTGGGCCGGTCGAGGGTGAAGACAGTCATGCCGACGCCGCGCAGGAGGGTGGCGAGGCTGCGGGCGAGCGCGGGGCGGATGTGGGAGAAGTCGATGCGGTCGCCGCTGAAGGTTCTGGTCACTGCACCGTTGGAGGTGATGAGGGGCGTGTCCGCTCGCAGGCCGACGTCGGCGAGCAGGGGCGCGGTAAATGCCTGGCGGCGTCCAGTGGCGATGGAGATGACGATGCCCGCCTGCTGGGCTTCGCGGAGTGCGCTGCGGTTGCGCTTGCTGACGATAGTGCTGAAGTCGGGCAGCAGGGTTCCGTCCATGTCGATGGCGACAAGGCGGATGGGCGCGGGGAATTGCGGGTCGGGCATGGTTCCAGTTTACCTGTTAGGCAGTATGCGGGATGTCTCATTCCGCGCGCGTGGAATCCTATGCGTGAAAATTCGGGTGATCGGGAATCCCATGTCCGAAAATCCGGACATGGGGCACCCCCATTCGTTTTGAGCTTGCGCGGCCCTGCGCGGCGGGATGTAAGCTGTGGGGTATGGAACGGATGTGCGAGCGGTGCTATGGGCGGGTTGTGGATGAAGATGGTTCTGGAGTTTGTCCGGATGTTTGCCCGTCCTGCGGCGGGCGGCTGGTGACGGGGCCGGTTTTGACCGCGGTCAAGAATGCCTTGACGCGGGATGTGGACCATCGCGGGATCGTGTTGCCCGCGCGGCACGCGGTGGGCGGGATCATTACGCCGCGCTGAGCGGACTGTCGGTTGCCAGACCGGCGAGCAGCACAGTGGCGGCGAAGAGCAGCGTGTCTCCGATGTAGTTCATGCCTTCCACGGCGAGTGATGTGTGCCTCTCCAGCAGGAAAATCGGTCCATAGAAAAACACAGTCAGCAGAAGGAGGACCAATCCCGCTGCGGCTGCCGCGTGGCGGGTCAGGCGAGGAACCAAAAGCCCGATGGCGGCGACCAGCAGCAGGGCTCCGACTGTGTCGGCCAGCAGCTCCGGAGCAGGAACCCACGCCGGCGTCATTTTCTGCAGCGGAACGCCTGGGGCGAAGCGCGGGAAGAAGAAATGCTCCATGGCATAGAAAGCCAGCACGAGAGCGACCATGGAGCGCCCGCTGCGGGCTAGCCATGCGCACACAGCGCTCGTCCGGGGCCAGGCGCTGGCGGCCAGCACCATCGCTCCGCCGGCAAAGGAAATCTCGCGCACGAAGAGCGACCAGAAGAGCCGCTCATGGGCTTGTGCGGAGATCGCGGGCAGATCGGATGTGGCAACGACCAAGAGAAAAAACAGCGAGAGAGCGAGTCCGGACCAGCGCAGGCATCTTCCGGAGAGAAAGCTGACCGCAGCGGCGAGCAACGCCAGGCCGACGAAGTAAACGCAGAAGAGCGGATCGGGCATCCAGCGTGGCACAACGGGCAACAGCGAAGCGGCGGCGGTGAAATGCTCGGCCGCGAACATGGCGAGAGCAACAGCTTCAAATACCGGGCCAAACAGGATCAGTCGGTCCGTCACGGAACCGGCACCGATGCGCTCGCGCTGCAGCAACAGCCCGGCGGCCAGCGCCAGGAATCCAGCAATCGACATCCCCCATAATTCGATCATCCTCAGCCTCCGGCAACGGAATTCCGCACAGTCCCCAGCAGGCGTGAATCTTAGCACGACATCTGGTGGATGGGTTGAGAAATCTGCGCCGGACGCTTCACCTATTCGTAGCGGAGGGCTTCTGCGGGGAGGATTGCGGCGGCTTACTTCTGTTGAACATTGTGGTGAAGCATGCACGGTTCGCATCGAATGCAGCCAATTGCATCGCGCTCAGGACATGGACGGGAGTTGGGCTGTTCCGACAGCGGATTCGGCAGAGGCAATCGGCCCAAGGAGCGGCCATCCCTTGCGGAGTACATAGTCCAGCCAGGCTCCGGCAATCTGCGAGGTGAGGACGGCAGCCACAACCAGAGTGGTGTAGAAGCTGGAGCTGATAATGCCTGCGTCGTAGGCGACACTGGCGAGCACTATGCCCGGGCCTCCACGCGCGTTGGTGGTAATGGCCAGATTGATGAGATCCAAGCCGCGGAACCCCGCAAAGTGAGAGGCAAGCGAAACGGAAAATACCTTGACGACGCAGGTTCCGGCGATGAAGATGAGCATCATCCAAAGCGATACGCCTCGAATCATATCCAACTTCAGGCCGACGACCGCGAAGTAAACAGGAATGAAGAAGGCGAAGGAGACCTTGCCGATGGCGTCGATCGCCTCGGCGAAAAGTCGCCGCTTTTTGTGTACAACGGCAAATCCTGCGAGGAAGGCTGCGAAAACGAGGCTGATGTCGAGCGCTCCGGCTACGACGCAGTAGGCGAGCAGGACAGCCATCGCGTAGCCAGTTGGAGAATGCCTGGACAGAACATTGAAGCGCGCTTTGTTGATGCGCTTGATCCAGCGTGGAACGATGGTCAGGCCGAGGAGGAAAAAGGCCACGGTGGCAAGCAGGTGGTAGGACATTGCACGTGGATCGAGTACGGCTTTTCCGGCGGTTGCCGTGGCAATCGCGAGAGCAAGCCAGAGAACAATGTCTTCAAGGACGGCGACGCTGAGGACGAGACGCGCGAAACGAGTGTGAAGGATATTGAGATCGGCGAAGATTTTGGAGACGACCGGTACGGAGGTTACAGCTACACCCACCGCAAGGATAATCGTCAACGAGATACGGTTGCCGTTTGGACCTTCAATGGATGGCCGGATGAGCCAGGGAGCGAAGAGCAATCCGAGGACGAAGGGCAGTCCCGTGCCGACCAGAATGAGCCAGCCAACCTGGCGCCGCTCGCCACGAGTGAAAAGCTGTTGGGTTTCCGCGCCTGCAAGGAACATGAGCAGCAGCAGGCCCAGCCAGTAAACAAAATCGAGAACATTGCCCTGGTGCCTGGCGCTCTCGATGAAGCGGGCTGCAAATGGCATGCGTCCGATGAGCGCATTGCCGAGAACGACTCCGGCGAGAATTTCGCCGACAACCTTAGGCTGGCGCATTTTTACGCACAGCCAGCCCAGGAACTGAGCCAGGCCGACCAAGAGCAGGAGGAGGAACAGGACGTGAGTCAGCTCAGAGTTTGTCATTTTGCGTGCACTGTTCCGATTGGATGCCAGCCGCAGTGGAATCGTTTTTCCGGTTGAGCGAGATGTGGAGAATAGACGGCTGGGTGCGGCAGAGAGACGAGTCCAGGGCGGGACTGGAGTGAAGTTTTGGCGAAAATCGGTCCCACAGTGGCTGAAGCCATCTGGGGTTTTGGCTCGGCGTCGATGTAAGGGCTGAAGCCCGTACTCTTGCGAGCGACATGATCTTTTTCCCGCGTGATTCCGGACCGCACAGCGCGATTTGCATTGCGGGAGTCGCACGTGGGAAGAAGAATGACCAGGAAACCTATTCGTAGCGGAGGGCTTCTGCGGGGAGGATTGCTGCGGCTGCGGTGGAGGGGTAGAGGGTGGCGAGGAGGGCGATGCCGAGGGAGACGACGCTGACAAGGAGGCCGTCGCGCCAGTCGAGCGCGAAGGGGAGGGTGTCGATGTTGTAGATGGAGGCGGAGAGCGGGATGAAGTGGTAGTGTCCGCCAGCCCAGGCTGCGAGGTATCCGGTGAGGAGTCCGAGCGAGGTGCCGAGGAGGCTGATGAGGAGTCCCTGAAGGAGGAAGATGCGTCGGATCTGAGCGGGGAGGACGCCGAAGCTCATCATGACGGCGATGTCGCGGGTTTTTTCCATGACCAGCATGGTGAGCGCGATGAGGATGTTGAGGGCGGCGACGAGGACGATGAGGCCGATGATGAGGAAGGTGACGACGCGCTGCAGGGCAAGGGCGCGGAAGAGTTCGTGGTTTTCTTCCATCCAGCTTGTGGCCTGGAATCCGCGTCCGGCAGCCTGTTCAATGGAGCGGGCGATGCGGTCGGCTGCGTAGATGTCGTCGATTTTGAAGTCGATGACGGTGATGAGGTCCGGCTCGGCGAAGAGCTGCTGTGCGTCGGCGAGGCGGATGTATCCCATCTGAGCGTCGTACTGGTAGAAGCCGGAGTGGAAGGTTCCGGCGAGTCGGAAGCGGACGTACCTGGGGACGATGCCGAGGGGGGTGAGTTCGCCCTGGGGGCTGATGACCATGACGGAGTCACCGAGAGAGGCTCCGAGGGTCTGGGCGAGGTCGCTGCCGAGGATGACGGGGGGCAGGGCGTTGTCTGCTGATTCGTGGGCTGCTGCGGGCGCGAGCTGCTGGAATGCGTCCCTGGGGCTGGC
>JAJZFR010000428.1 GCA_021805265.1 Acidobacteriota bacterium
TGCGCACCTATCAGGAGATTGTGGAGCGGCTGCGCGCGCGGGGCTGGCGGGTGACGGTGATCCATCCGGGAGAGTTTCGCTGCAAGCCCCTGCCCAGCGACCCGGAGATTGCCTACGCGTGGGATGTATGGCCGAAGCTGCCGCGAATGCTCCGCGCGCTGGCTCCGGACTGCCTGCACCTGGCCACCGAAGGCCCCCTCGGCATGACCGCGCGCATCTGGTGCGGACTCCATGGGTATCGGTTTACCAGCTCGTTTCACACCAAATTTCCCGAGTTCATTCTCGAGCGGATGGGGATTCCCCTCTTCTGGACCTATGGGCTGGCCAAGTGGTTCCACAATCGCGCCGAGCGCACACTGGTGCCCACGCCAAGCCTCTTGCGCTACCTGGAATCGCGCGGATTCAATCGCTGCCGCCCCTGGACGCACGGCGTGGACATCGAGCGATTTCATCCCTCACGGCGGCGAGAGATGGACTATCCCCGCCCCATCGCGCTCTATGTCGGCAGGGTTTCCGTCGAGAAGAATCTGGAGCCGTTTCTCTCGATCAGGATGGCGGGGACCAGGCTGATCGTGGGCGATGGCCCGGAGCGCGCCGCGCTCGAAGAGCGCTATCCGGAAGCCCATTTCCTCGGCGTGCGGACGGGCGAGGAGCTGGCCACCCTCTACGCCAGCGCCGATGTCTTCGTCTTCCCCAGCCGCACGGATACCTTTGGGCTGGTGTTGCTGGAAGCCCTGGCATCCGGAACACCCATCGCCGGTTACCCGGTCACCGGGCCAATTGACATTGCAAACGATGCAGCGGTGGGCGGGATCGAGGAAGACCTGGGGAAGGCGATCAACCGTGCGCTCGAGTGTTCGCGCCAGGACTGTCGCGCCTACGCCGAGCAGATGAGCTGGGACGAGGCGGAGCGCATCTTCGAGGCGACGCTGGTGCCGATGCGCTAGCCAAGCCAGGCATAGCCATCGCAAAGAGGACGAATCGACTCCGTACGGTCGCCTTCTGAGCGTGGCTGCGTGTCTGGATGACCTGAAATATCGAGGAACAGGCTTGATTGCCCGGCGTGGGTGAAGTCGGCGGCTGCCGAAGTCAAACTCGGTGGAGAATCCCAGGTCCGAAAATCCAGACCTGGGGCACCCGCATCGCAGTGCACGACAGACAAGACAGAAGCATATCCGTCGGAAATGACAGAGCGTGTTTCATCAACCAGGAAAAACAGGAAACGCCTCGGATGAGAACCGCACTCAAAGCGGGTCTCAGAAAATCATCCGGAGCTACGTTGGCATATATGAAACACGCTCAGAAAGAATGGCAAGGGCTGAGGGGTGGTGGATCAGTTGGGCGAGTTATCGGATGCGATGGCGTAGTATCCCTGGCGGACCTGGACTTTGAGGTCTTCGGGTTTGTCTGCGCCGGAGGGTTCGCTTTTGCAGGCTACGGCTACGTGGCGGTAGGTGCCGTCGAGTTTGTTGTTGGTTGGGGTGTAGGTGGCGACGTACTGGGTGCGCAGCTCGTCTTCAATCTGCTGGAAGGCTGCCTCGAGCTTCTTTCCGTTGTTGCCGACGTCGATGAGGCGACCGCCGGTTTCGTTGGAGATGCGGCGCATGGCGAAGTCGCCGCCGTAGCCGAAGCCGTTGTAGAAGCCGCGGTCTGCGATGAGGATGACGTAGACGATGACGTTGGCCTTCTGAGCGGCTTCAATGGCGTCGGCGATCTTGACGCTGCTGCCCTGGTCTTCGCCGTCGGTGAGGATGATGATGGCCTTGCGACCGGTTTCCTGGCCGAGCTTGTCGTTGGAGGTCTGGTAGATGGCGTCGTAGAGGAGAGTTCCTTTGGGCGCGCCGCTGGTGGGTACGGGTCCGCCGCCCAGGCCGGGTACGCCGTAGGAGCCTCCGCCGATGTTGATCTGGGCCTTGTCCATGGCGCGTTCGAGGGTGTGGGGGTTGCTGGTGAAGTCCTGGAGGAGGTCGATGTCCACGTCGAAGCTGATGAGGAATGCCTGATCGTGGGCTTTGAGGACGTGGTCGAGGAATTCGCCGCCGAACTGCTGTTCGAGGGGCAGGACGCGCTGCTGGCTTCCGGAGGTATCGAGGAGGAGTCCAAGGGTGAGGGGCTGGTTGGTGATGGCCTGGAAGTTTTTGAGGGTCTGGGGTTGTTTGTCTTCGGTGACGGAGCAGTCCTGACGGGTGAGATGGGGGACGAGTTCTCCGTTGTGGTTCTTGGCGGTGAAGAAGAGATTGACGAGGTTGACGTTGACCTTGAGGGTGGTCATGGCCTGATCGTCTTCGGTGGGCGCGGGGGCGTTGCTGACGGGGGACTCGTCCGGGGAGGGCGCGAGCTGGGCGCGGAGCGGGGTGGCCGACAGGGCAGCAAGCGTGGCGAGGAACAGGAGGATGGCGAGCAATCCGGGCCAGCCCGGAGCCCGCGCCGGGCGCGACGATTTTGGTGGCGGGGTGAGGTGAGATTGTGGCGGGAGCAACATTTTTCGAGACCCCGTTTCTAACTGAGTAGACGTGGCTGCGCCGATGTGGGAAGCATACAGGAGCGGAAGGAAAGGCCAGCCTGGATCGCGCGTTGCGGCGGAATGGTGGAGGCGGTATCTGGTAATCTGACGTATGCGATGGCCCATTTTCACGGATAAGTCCGGGGGGCGCGCGCAAAGAGTCTTGACATTTGGCAGCCGCAGCGACGAGGCGGCAAAAGGAAGCTCAGTGAATCGTTGGTTGACTATGACAGTTCGTGGAATGGTCCTGTTGGCAGGGCTGTCGGTAACTCTGGCGGCGATGGGGCAGCAGAGTGAACCGGCAGGGGTACCGGATGCACCGATGCCGACGGCACCGAAGCCGATGTCAGACATGAAGAACCAGGTGACGCCGGGCATAGGCGCGCCTGCGCTGCCGTCGCCGGACGCGGAATCTCAGACTGTGCCGACGAGTTCGACCAGCGGACCGGAGGCGGGAGCATCGCAGTCGGCGACTCAGCCGCCCGCGGCGACTCAGGCTCCCGCAGCGACCGGGCCAGACGCCGGGCAGCCGACGCCGCCGGAGCTGCCAGCGGTGGGCAAAGGGCAGGACGCAGTGGTGAGCACGATCCACGCGTATACCAACTTTGTGCTGGTTCCGGTGACGGTAAAGGATTCCAAGGGGAATCTGGTGGCCGGGCTGACGTTCCGGGACTTCCGGGTGTTTGAAAACAACCAGCGTCAGGCGCTGCGGCTGTTTACGGTGGACCCGGCGCCGCTCTCGATTGCGTATGTGATTGACCAGAGCGTGACCGAGGACGTGATGGCGAAGGTGAACAATTCGCTGGGCGCGATCCAGGGAGCGCTGACGCCGTATGACGAGGTTGCGGTGTTCACGTATAACAACGGAGCGAAGCAGGCGACTGGCTTTACCGGGGCGCAGAGCCACCGTCTTGAGGCGGTGCTTGCGATTACCAAGGCGACGGGGCGGGAAGAGGGCGTTCCGGTGAACTCGGGGCCGCTGGCGGGTTGCAGCATCAGCACGAACGGGAACTGCTCCGACCCGAACCTGCAACAGGGGCGGAGCGCCGGCGGGACGCAGTTCATGATGTTGCCGAAGGAGATTCATACGCTGAACGACGCGATACTGGCGGCGGCGGTGGAGCTTTCGCGTCGTCCGGCGGGGCGCAGGCGGCTGATCTACGTGATCTCGGATGGCAAGGAATATGGGTCGAAGGCGACGACGAAGGAAGTGATCAAGTACTTGCAGACAAACCAGATAGCGGTGTACGCGACGCTGGTGGGCGACTCGGCGCGGTGGGGCGAGGGGTATATGAGCCGGTTCCATCTGCCGTTCCAGATGAATGACAACATCCTGTACAAGTACGCGAGCGCGACGGGCGGGTCACTGGACGCGGAGCGTTCGCTGAACGGGATCGAAAAGAGCTATGCGCACATTGCCGAGGAGGCGAGGACGCAGTACACTCTGGGCTATATCAGCCACCAGCCGGCGATCGACGGCAGGTATCGCTCGATCGAGGTGCGGGTGGATCGCCCGAACGTCGAGGTGACGGCGAAGCCGGGCTACTACCCGACGGCGCAGGATCAGCGGTAGACTGGGCGGCCTGGGACTGATCCCGTTGCAAGTGGTTAAAAGAGCGCTGAACGAGGACGACGCCGAGCAGGGCTGCTCGGCGTCGTCTGCGGAATCGGGTTGCTTGACTACTTGGGTTCGACGGGCTGCGAGGCTGGCGGAGCCGGTGCCTGCTGCATGGGCTGGGAGATGGGCTGGGCGGGTGGCGGAGTCGGTTCCGTGACGCCCTTGATGCCCTCCTTGAAGCCCTTGAAGCCCTCGCCAAGACCCTTGCCCAGTTCCGGGAGACGTTTGGCTCCGAAGAGCAGAAACACGATGACTCCGAGCACCAAGAGGTGAGTCGGCTGAAATAGATCGCCCATAAGGTTCCTCCACGGAGAGTTTCACTCCGAGTCTTCCGCAGGTTCTGCGGAAGTTTTCCCAAGATCATTGTCGCATAAGCCGGATTGCCGCGCAGCCTGAGCCGCGCGGTGCGGCGGAACAGGTTTGACCAGGCGCAATGCCAGGATGCCTTGTGATTGGAGTACGGGCGAGGGCTGCCCTTGGATTGTGGTTTTCGGTCGGTCGGGATTCGGCGATTCAGTTGACGCGGGCGGGCTTGCCGAGGCGTTCTGAGAGCAGGTGATAGAAGGCACCGATGCTTTCCTGCTCGCCAGCGGTGAGCCGGCGATAGACCTTCATGAGGGGGAAGATGTGCGAGCCGCGGACATCGACGGCGGGCATCATGGAATTGCCGCCGGGATAGGCGACCATCCCCCATGAGCCGGAGTAGCGAATTCGGATGAGTTCGCCGAGGTAGCCGCCCCAGATGCGGACCTCGGGTTCGTAGTCGAGGTCGTTGTGTTCGGCCAGCTCGGAGAGGACGGCTTCAAAGGCATCGAGGGACTGGGGCTGGTAGTCGAGGGTCTGGTGAAAAAGCTCAGCGGCAAGCTGGACGGCGGCAGCGGCGTAGTCGGCCATCATGCGGTCGAGGTCGGGGTAGTTGGCCTGGGCGAGCCTGGTCTTGATGCGTTCTTCGAGTTGTTCGCTGTGCGACACATTTCGAGTTTATTCCTGTTGCAGGATTTCGTAACCTTCTGATTTCTGTTGCATCCATGGAATGTAGGCGGTACAACACGATTATGCGAAGTTTTGGAAATTTTCCCCGGATACGGCTTTCCCGAATACAACTTGCGGTGCTCCTGTCACTGATTTCTGTTTTGAGCTTTGCCCCGCAGGGGCGCGGGCAGTCGATGGCGCGCGATATTTATCCAGCGCCGGAGCAGGCGAAGACGGACCTGGCAGCGGCGCTGCGTGCCGCGCCAGCGATGCATAAACGGATTCTGCTGGACTTTGGCGGGAACTGGTGCTCGGACTGCAAGGTTCTGGATTATTACTTTCATCAGGCGGAGAATCTGCCCATTCTGGAGAAGGATTTTCTGATGGTGCATGTGAACATTGGAGAGTATGACCGCAACGTGGCAATCGCGGAGCGGTACGGGATTCCGCTGAAGATCGGAGTGCCGGCGCTGGCGGTGCTGGATGAACATGGCAAGCTGTTGTACAGCCAGAAGCAGGGCGAGTTCGAGTCGATGCGGCGCGTGGACCCGGCAGCGGTGACGCGGTTCCTGTTGCAGTGGCGACCGGCGCGCGCGGGTTGCTCGACGGTTGCGGTGAACTGCTGAGGCGGAGCGGGGACCGGGTATTCGATCCGAGGAGTCATCGGGCAGTAGCGCGCCGGAACGGTAACTCTCCGAAAGATTTCCGGATTTGGGCGATCGCAGTCGCCGTAGAGAGTAAGACAGTCTTGACGATTGTAGCGTTTATAGTGAATAAATCAGATATGGCGGTTACAGCACCTATTCGTGGAGCGGGGTGAAAACAATGACTGAGGCAGGAGAAAGAGTGAATGTCCCGGTTTCGGAGCAGGACCAGAGAGAAATTCTCGATCTCTATGCAAGGATTCGTTCTGCGGAAGCGAAGCTGGTGGGGCCGGACGGGAAGACGCAGCTTCTGCCAGCGAATCTCTACGCCTTTCTGTGCCGACTGCTGGGAGACCTGAAGTCGGGAAAATCGGTCACGATTCTGCAGAACAATGCGGAACTAACGACAGTGGAGGCGTCCAAACTTCTGGCCGTATCGAGGCAGTTTTTGATCCAGCTTCTGGAGCAGGGCGAGATTCCATTTCACATGGTTGGGACGCACCGCCGGCTGTATGCGCGCGATGTTCTTGGGTACAAGGGCAGGCGGGATTCCGCGCGGCGAAAGACGCTTGACGACCTGTCCCGCGCGGAGTTCACGGAAGGCTTATACGACCGGGTGCCTGTGCATGATTCTGACGCGCGATAACGAGTATTGCGCAGTTCTGGATACGTGCGTCCTGGCACCGATGCCGTTGTGCGATACGCTGTTACGCTGCGCCGAGGAGCCTGCGCTCTACCGTGCCGCGTGGAGCGAGGAGACGCTCGTTGAGCTGATGCGAACTCTGGTGAAGTTTGGCTACCAGGAAAATCAGGCGATGCGTCGCATCGAGAAGATGCGGGAAGCCTTTCCGGATGCTTCCGTTGCCGTTCCAACGAGTCTGCTGCGGGCTGTTCCCGAGATTCCGGATGCTCAAGACAAGCACGTGGTTGCTGCTGCAATCCGGGTGCATGCTCAGGCGATTGTCACCTTCAACCTGCGCGACTTTCCAGACGCAGTCATGAACCCGTATGGGATTCTTGTTCAGTCTCCGGATGATTTTCTGCTCCACCAATACCACCTTGACCCGGAACGAATTGAGGAAGTGCTAGATATTCAGGCGAGTGGGATTGGGAAGCGACGGTCGTACGTTCTGGAACAACTGCAAACCGGATTGCCGGGTTTTGTTGCACTTGTCAGTGAGAGTCGGCTGTAGTCGTGTGCATTGGTTCGGCATGCATCCATGCGGCGTAGCGGCGGGCGTATTCGGTCTTGTAGGCGGTTACGGCGTGGTCATAGCTGAGGGTTGCGCCGGGCGCTGCGGGGATGTGTGACCACTGAAGGTGCAGTTCGCGGGTGTCGGGCGAGAGGCTGAGGGTGCCGTTTGAGACGGCGATGGGTTTGCCATCAGCCTCGGCTGCCGTGACGCGCAGGAACCAGGGGATGTGCAGGATGAGCCGGTGCGGCGCGGCGGTGAAGTGCGTGTCGAGCGTGAGCGTGGCGTGCGCTGCGCCGGGCTGGGTGAGCGTGAAGGCGACGGGGCCGAACTGCGTTGGCACCTGGGCGATGGCGATGGTTTTGCCCGCACCGATCCAGGCGGGCGGAATCAGCGGCTGAGTGCTCGGGCCTGAAAGGCTGAAGGCTGGCAAACAAAGACATGCTGGCGCAAGGCCGCTGTGTCGCAGGCCGAACGAA
>JAJZFR010000311.1 GCA_021805265.1 Acidobacteriota bacterium
TTCCTTGTGAAACGGGCACAGCCCCGAGTAGTTCTGCGCTCCCGCCTTGCGCAGCCGAATGTAGCCGCCAATCACCTTGACGACATCCGCCCGCTCTTTCACCTGCTGCGCAAAATCACTCATCTGGTGTTGGATTGCTTTTCGATAGCTGATCAATCGCCAGACCGAGAAGTCGATCATCGAACAATCGCAGTTTCCGATCCGCAGAGCTACTGCCTGCTGGCCAGTTTTGTAAACCGACTCGAATCGCCGCTATGGTTGGTTTACAGTGCTCCCGCGCGATCAACCAATCGACAGTTCCCAGCAGCTCCATTCCCAAAGGCGACTCGAAGCCATCAATCCTGTTTGCTGTCGTATCCAGAATTCTTCGCAATGGTTTCGCCTCGTCTTGCTGCAGATATAAATCCATGTACCGACGACGCGATTCGTCGAACCAAATCGTATCGATGGGGCTGGCATCGCTGAGACGTCGCTTGCAATGGAGATAGGTTCCGTCAAGATGATCGAGCATGTGCCGGAGGCGATCCGAGTATGGACCATACTTATCTGCCTGGAACTGAAAGTTGAGCGGGTTGTCTATCCCCAGGGCAGTGATCGTCCGCTCTAAAAACCATCCCAGTTTCTGCACTTCGAGATAGGTACACTCGATCCCCAATACCCAATACCGGCGAATCATCTCGGCAATCAGCGCGCGTGCCGGAGTCAGATGCTCCGCGCCCGTCCGCTTGGAGACGTTATGGTATTCCGCTGTCGGCTCGAAGACAAGGATTTCCACCCCTTCGAGACCGCCCAGAATACGTTCCACCTCAGGCCGCACTGTGCTCCAATCCAGTCCACCATTCCCGGCGCCGAGTGGTGGCACGGCAATCGAACGAATTTGTTGTTCCTCGATAAATCGTCGCAGATCATCGAGTCCTTCAAGAATCCACTCCAGCTTTGAAGGCTGTCGCCAGTGCTTTTTGGTAGGAAAGTTTATGATCCAGCGTAGTCCGGTGAAGGTTCGGTTCTCCGTCACAAACATCTTGCCGATCTTGACTTGCTTCTGCTTGCAGGCGCTCTCATACGCCTGGAAATTTGCAGGGAAGGCCTCCTTGAACATAAGAGCAATTCCTTTGCCCATTACGCCTACCGTATTCACCGTATTCACCAGTGCTTCTGTGGGAGCGTCGAGAAGATTACCTTGTGTGAATTTCACCATCAGAAGTACCAATTCCTTTGCACATTCGATGTTAAGGTCATGTTCCGGTGCGCTAACTGGCACTGAACGTATTCATCTGCAGATGCGTTGCTACTACAGATTCCAAGCAGTGCTGTCACAGGGACATGTTTCCAGATCAATGCCTCTGCCTGGTATCGCTCTTTCTTCGCAGGATCATCCGGATCGTGCTGGAAATCTCTTCGATTCAACAAGGGCCAATCTACTTTCTCCAGGTCGTTCAAGCTGGTGTAGTAGTTTGCCATTGCCGTGTATGCGTGCTGGTCTGTAAACACGAACGGAATTTGAAGCTCGCCGATCCGTATAAGGGAGGAGACGAGAATCAAAACCTCCTCATTGGAAACCTGCTGCACATTGTATCCCGTGTGGATGTTGTACATCATGATCGAATACGGGGTGAAATAGAAAGGCACATAGTCACTCAGAGTCCCCCTGGGGCCGACACTGACTGTTCGCCGATTTCGCTTCTCGATGAGGTCAACATTGCCAATGTTGCGGTAATTGGGATCGGATAACGCTCCGTTGCTGGAATGCAGACCGTGATCGAGAATCCACGGGAGATTATCCCTGTGGACGATCCGAAAGATCAACGCTTTGCCGGGATGGAGTGGCGGGGTCATAGAGAGTCAACAATTTTCAGAACAAACAGACATCGGGTTATGAACCTCGTTCAAGTCTGAGAATAAAGGTACACGTATTCCCAGACGCGAGTTCACAGTCTCGCGCGACTCTACCACCCCGCCATCAACCCCACAAACATCCGATCAAACCGCTCCACATCCACTCCCAACTGCGCATGCACCCGCCGCTCAGCCGTCTTCGGCTTCAGCGCCTCGCTCCACGTCAGCGTATTTCCATACTCCGGCCCGTGATCCATCTCCACATCCATGCGCACGAATTTCTCCCGCGTAATCAGCGTCGGGTCGAGCCAAGCGCATGCCGCCAGCTCGTCCCACATGTAATACCGCTCCGCCGACCAGGCCGCAATGTACCGCGCGGCCGGCGTCTGCGCCTGCGCGATCTGCTTCAGCATCGCCTCGGTGAACATCACCTGGATCGACACATCCACCGTCGTCACATCGATCCGCGGCCACTCCGCGCCCAGAGCAATATGCGCCGCCTCCGGATCGAACCAGAAGTTGAACTCATGCCGCGGACTCTCGGCAAACTCCGGATCGTCGGTCTGCGGATTCAGGCTTCCGCCCATCACCACCAGCCCTTTCGTCAGCCCCGCAAACTCCGGATCGATCCGAACAGCGAGCGCAATATCCGTCAGCGGACCGCCAGCAAAGATCGTCACCTCGTGCGGATGCTCGTGCACTTCGCGAATCATGAAATGTACTCCATCCTCGTCGATCGGTCGCAGCGTCGGAGTGCCCTCCGCCATCGCCGGAACCACAAACGGCCCATGCGCCGGCGGCAGGATCACCGAGTTCGCAGCCTTTGCCCCCACCACGTGCTTGCCATCCTCGCTCCCCGCAAGCAGCGTCGTCGGCCCGCCGCCCCACGCGCCCAGCCAGCTCACGCCGCCCATCACCGGCGCTTCCAGCCGCGTCTCGTCCTCCGTCCGCACCAGCGGAAACACCGCTCCCCGCGCCACCGGAACATCGCTGTGACCGGTCAGCTCCAGCATCCGCAGCGTATGCGCCACCTCTTCCTCACGCCACGCATTGCCGGTAACCATCGTAATTCCCAGCACACGAACGTTCCGCGCCTCCAGCAGCGCCAGCATCGCCATCTGGTTCGACCCGCCCGGCCCCGATCCGTCCTGGTCGATCAGCACCAGCCGCTTCGCCCCGTCGGCTCCAGACGACTGCCCGAAAACCGGTGAAAAAACGCACAAAACACCCACCCACAAAACCGCCAAACCCCATCGAAATCGCATGGCCGTTATTGTTGCACAACTTCGCTTCCTCCCCGTCGATTTCCCCAACCTGCCCTTTTTCGAGACATCTGTCTCAGGGCCGCTCACTCCTGCGTTTTCCATCGCTCCCGCAAAGGTATTGTCAATGCGGATTGCTCCGATAAACAGAATTAGAGATTCCCTATAGCGCAAGCCAAATCCCGGTTGCGCCACTCAGGTCGCGCCGCACAGGAAAGAGAAAAACATGCCCAGAGCCAAGCCATTTGCTGATCGCTGGATGCCAATCCCCATTGCCGGGAAACCCACCGAAGAGCAGCACCAGCGTCTCCGCGTCGCGCTCGAACACGCCCTCGCCGATGCCGTCCCCGAGATCGTTCAGCAGCTCGACCGCCGCGGCATCCTCCGCCTGCTCGAAGACGAAGCCGCGCTCACCCGTGAGATGAGCGACCAGATCGGAAGTATCGTCCGCGCACGCGCTCTCCGCGTAGAACAGTTTCCCGCCGAAGAGGTGCCCAGCGAAAAAACCTACCTCCAGGAATACCGCATCAAAACCATCCCCGGACAGGTCACGCTTCTGCGCTCCCTGTTCCCCGAGATCAAGGAGGCGCAATGCAATGAGATGCTCGCGCGCTTCGACCTTCCCCAGGGCGCTGAAGCCTGGTTCGCCTTCCCTCGCTGGCAGTGCCTCGGCGCAACCTACAACCTCGCTCTCGAGCGTGTCCTCGCGGTCCTCGCCACCCAGCGCCGTTTCGACAATCGCATCCAGGGCAAGCTCGGCCCCGACTATCTCCGCCAAACCGACCGCGCCGTTCAGGCATGGGAATTGATCGGCAGCTCCCAGGCCGGAGCCAACATTCTCGTCGCCCCCGCTCAGGCGGGCATGCGACATCGCGGGCGCAGCGCCCGGCGAGCCCATGCCATGATGGACTCGAACGAATTCGGCCTCGGCGCCTTCGCCACAGCCATCCTCATCCTCATGCATCCCGAGCGCGTCTGCCGCGCCGAAACCCTCATGATCGACGCCAGCGGCGACGAGTACTCGATCCTCGGAAACGGCGAGTTCGAGCGTGTTCCGCTCTTCGATGTCGGAATGTCTGGACTCGAATTCAGCATCTTCCATCGCGACCGCGCACGAGGCATGTGGGGCACTCCCTCCGGCTTCGTCGTCGAGGCCGTCCCCTGAACCCGCAATTCCCTTTCAACCCAGAGGAATCCTTTGCCGCTGCCATACATCTCACTGCATAGTCCGATCCACCGACTTGTCAGGAGACCAACCCCATGACCCACACCGCCGCCGAAGTCCAGGCCCTCAAGAAAGCTCCCGTTCCCGGCTTGCTCCCCGCCATCGCCTACCGCTGGAGCCCTCGCGCCTTCACCGGCCAGCCCGTCAAACCGGACGATCTCCTGCTCATCCTCGAAGCAGCCCGCTGGGCCGCCTCCTCGAACAACGAACAGCCATGGCGCTTCCTGGTCGGCCTCAGCGGCTCAGAGACCTTCGCCAAAATCGCCTCCACGCTGGTCCCTTTCAATCACGCCTGGGCATCCCACGCTCCCGTCCTGATCCTGCCTTTTGCGGTCAGCGCCGCCCATGGCGGAAGGGCCAACCACTACGCCCTCTACGATCTCGGCCAGGCCGTCGCCCAGCTCAAGATTCAGGCCGCAGCCCTCGGCATCGCCACCCACTCCATGGGCGGCTTTGACCGCGACACAGCCCGTCTCGCCTTCAACCTCCCCGAGGAGGAATACCAGCTCGGAGCGGTCATCGCCCTCGGCTACCAGGCCGCCCCCGACGCGCTCGACCAGCCGCTGCTCGAGCGCGAGCTTGCCCCGCGCGAACGCAAGCCCCTCTGCGAAATAGCCCTCACCGCCCTCGACAAGCCATTCCCCCTCTAGCCACTCCCAACCCGAACACAGACGGCTTAAAATCGCCACCGATTTGGGCCCCACTCCCCGTCAAACTTTCAAGTGCGGTGCCCTCTGCAGGTGCCAGGTGCGGGTACGGGTGTCAGATACGGTACGGAATACGGTGTGAGATACCGGCGTGGGACAAAAGTGTGGGTGCCCCAGGTCTCGCTTTTGAGACCTGGGATAACTTCTCAACCCAACTCACTCCCGGTAGCGCACAGCCATCCTCACGTTCACAATCCAGCCAAAATCCATGAGTCATCCATCAGCCCGCGCAGGAAACAAAAAAATTGGAACCAGATCAGAGCCTCCAGGGACCAGCGCGATACAGTGGAGCCTGAAGCCAAACCCCCACCCACCGCCCACGGAGAGAATCGTGCCCGCAAAACGTACCCGACCCAATGCTGGAGGAAGACGCGCCAAACCGGGTTTTCGCTGGCGGGCGCGCGTGGTTGCGTTCGCTGCCATCGCCATCATGCTCCTGCTCCTCTGGGCCGCCATCGACCGCCGTCTCGCCCCGCTGGCCAACACCGACCGGCAACGCTTCGACGCCATCCTCGTCCTCGGCACCAGCGCTGACCACGACGGCAACCCGACCCCCGCAATGCTTGATCGCGTCACCGAAGCGGTCCGTGAATATCAGCGTGGCGCAGCTCCACGCATCGTCTTTTCCGGTGCCGCAGCCCACAATCGATTCGTCGAGGCCGACGTCATGGCCCGCGTCGCAATGGCTCAGGGCATTCCCCACTCCGCCATCCTTCGCGAGCCGCGAGCGCTCGATACCATCCAGAATCTCTGCTATTCGCTGGCCATTCTGCGCGCCACTCACGCCCGCTCCGTCGAGGTCATCACCAGTGAGGCTCACAGCCCGCGCGCAGCCATGATCCTCGCCAATCTGCAAGCTCGCGACGGCATAGCCCCCGGCGACCCCATAGACCCCATCGACTGGCGCGTCCGCCCCGCGCCCGGCCTCTACTCAAGCGGCCTCTATCTGCGCGCCGCACCCGCCGTCGAAATCCTCAAGACGGTACACTACCTCGTCTGGTCGCGCTGGCGAGAGTCCTGCCAGGGATAGCGATTTCGTCGCAACAAAGCGTTTTCAGCCGATGACAGGCACCTGCACTGGGGCTTTCGCCGCGCCAGACTCCGTCCGCTCGTTCGACACCATCTCGCCATCCCGCATCTGCAGGATCCGATCCGCAATCGACGCCGCTTCCAGGTTGTGCGTAATCATCAGCACCGTCTGGCCCAGCTCCCGATTCGACCGCTGCAACATCGCCAGCACGGCGTCCGAGTTCTTCGTATCCAGGTTGCCGGTCGGCTCATCGGCCAACAGGATCGCGGGCCGTGTAATCAGCGCGCGGGCTATCGCTACCCGCTGCTGTTCGCCGCCGGAAAGCTCCGCCGGTCGGTGATTCAGCCGGCCCTGGATCGACAGCATCTCGCTCAGCGAGTCCAGGTAACCCTTGTCCATCCCGCCCCGCTGCCCGCTGATCGTGTGCGCAACCTCGATATTGCCCAGCGCCGTCAGCGACTGCAACAGGTTGAACCGCTGAAACACGAATCCGATCCGCTGCTTCCGCAGACGCGTCCGCTCAGCGTCCGTCAAACTGCCGAAATCCACCCCATCGATCACCACGCTGCCTGAGGTCGCCTGGGTCAGACCGCCCAGCAGATAAAACAGCGTCGATTTTCCCGAACCGGAAGGCCCCACAATGGCCACGAACTCCCCGCGGGGTATGGAAAAATTCACCCCTCGAACCGCAGCTACCTCGATCCGCCCCGTGCGGTAGGTCTTGGTCAGTTGCGTTGCTTCGATCATCGCGGAAGACTTCGCGGAAGCCTGGGTGGAAAACCGTTCTGCGCTCACCCATGTATTGTAAACCGCCCGTCGATTCCTCTTTGCCGCGCACCCACATCGCTCCACCTTTCCCGCATTGTGGCGCAATCGTGCTCACTCCCACCCTCCGTTGGTTGTTCCCTCGCCGGGGTCACCGTATAAACTTGTCTCCGTCAGCAAGCGAGCCTTTTCGTCGGCTCTGGACACATCTCTCACAGAATCGAGACTGATCCTTTGCCCCGCGAAACCTACCCTGCCCGCCTGTTGAAAAAAACCTGTTTATCCGAATCCGCACAATGCTTCCACTTTGAATTCGCGCTCGCCGACCGCGAAGCCTTCCCTTATATCGCAGGACAATTCCTCTCCGCCGTTGCCGTGGACAAAAACGGAAAAACTCAGACCCGCGCCTACTCCATCGCCTCCGCGCCAGTCGGAAACCGCTTCGATATCTGCGTCAACCGCGTCGAAGGCGGATTCTTCTCCAACTATCTCGCCGACCTTGCCGAGGGCGAAATCGTCCAGATACACGGCCCCCACGGCAACTTCACCCTCCGCAAGCCGCTGACCGACGCTCTCTTC
>JAJZFR010000017.1 GCA_021805265.1 Acidobacteriota bacterium
GATTTGAAATCGCTGGCGGTTGATGTGGTGCGGCGGGCTTTGGCCGCTGGCGCGACCGACGCGGAAGCGGCGGTGAGCGAGGGGGATGAGTTTTCTGTCACGGTTCGGATGGGCGAGGTGGAGACGCTGGAAGAATCGGGCGCGCGCGGGCTGGGACTGCGGGTGTTCGTTGGTCAGCGTTCGGCCTCAGCCTCGACCAGCGACCTGACCGAGGACGGGATTCGCCAGTTGGTGGCGGGAGCGATGGCTCTGGCTCAGGTGACTGAGGAAGACCCCTGCGCCGGTCTGGCCGATGCGGCAGAGATGGGCGCAGTGGAGCAGGACCTGCGGCTTTATTTCGAGGACGTGTATTCGCTGCTGGCAAAGGAGCGGATCGAGCTTGCGCGGCGAGCCGAAGCCGCGGCGCTGGGGGCGGACAAACGGATTACGAATTCGGCAGGCGGGAGCTTCCATGCGGCCACCGGACATCGGATTCGCGCCAACTCGAGGGGGTTTGTGGGGGAGTACCGGTCGAGTTCATGCGGAGTTTCGGCGGTGCCGCTGGCGATGGACGAAAACGGAGCGATGCAGCGGGATGCGTGGTCGTCGAGCGCGCGGCGAATGAGTGACGTGGAGTCGCCGGAGTCGGTCGGCCAGGAGGCGGCACGGCGGACGTTGCGCCGCCTGGGCGCGCGGCGGGTGGCGACGCAGCAGGCACCGATTGTGTTTGCGCCCGAGGTGGCGCGGTCGCTGGTTGGGCACTTGTTCGAGGCAGCGAGCGGGGACGCGATCTGGCGGTCGGCGTCGTTTCTGACGGGCAAGCTGGAGGAGCAGGTTGCGTCGGCGGAACTGACGGTGATCGACGACCACACGATGATTCTGGAGAACGGGGTGGGCGGCTTTGGGACGCGGCCCTATGACGGCGACGGGCTGCCCGCGCGGCGCACGGTGGTGGTGGAGAATGGCGTTCTGCGGACGTACCTGTTGAATACCTACTCGGCGCGAAAGCTGGGACTGCGCTCGACGGGGAACGCGGCTGGCGGAGGCGGGATTGGCGCGGGCAATCTGTATGTTGCGCCGGGAACAGCGACGCCGGAGGAGATATTGGCGGCGATTCCGGCGGGACTTTACGTGACCGGCCTGATGGGCTTCGGAGCGAACCTGGTGACCGGGGACTACTCACGCGGAGCGAGCGGAGTGTGGATCGAAAACGGCGAGCTGACGCATGCGGTCGAGGAGATCACCATCGCGGGCAACCTGCGCGAGATGCTGCGGCAGATTACCGCGATCGGCAAGGATCTGGAGTTTCGCGGGTCGGTTGCGTCGCCGACCCTGCGGGTGGACGGCATGACGATTGCAGGAGCTTGAAGTGGCGCGGGACGGATCATGCTGACGGCTTCGGTCGAGTTCAATCCGGAAGATTCCGCGCGGGCGATGCAGCAGTTGCCCGCGCGCCAGCGTGGGGTCTTCGCGCTGTACGGCGCGGACCCTTCGGCGGAGCCGTATGTCGTCGCGACGACGGACCTGCGGCGACGGCTGGAGCGGCTGATGAAGCCGGCGGCAACGCAGACACGGCGTCTGCAACTGGTGTCGCGCATTCGACGGATCGACTGGCAGCCGACGGGGTCGGAGTTCGAGTCGCTGGCGGTGCAGTTTCGACTGACCGAGGAGATTTACGGAGCAAGAGCACTCGAGCGGATGCACCTGCGGATGCCTGCGTTTGTGCGCTTCCACGGGAGCAACCGCTTTCCCCGGATCACAGTGACAACGCGCGTGAACCAGCGCGAGGCAGATTGGGCCTTTGGCCCGTTCCCTTCGCGGGCTGCGGCGGAGCGCTACGCCGAGGAGATGCTGAAGCTGTTTCTGCTGCGGCGTTGCGAGGAGAATCTTGCGCCGGATCCCGCGCACCCGGGGTGCGTGTATTCGGAGATGAAGATGTGTCTTGCGCCGTGTTATCAGGGCTGCACGGACGCGCGCTACGCGGAGGAAGCGAGTGCAGTACGCAGCTTCCTCGATACGCGCGGGGCGAGCAGGCTGAAGATTCTTGGACAGGAGCGGGACGCGGCGTCGGAGTCGCTCGATTTCGAGCGGGCCGCGGCGCTGCACACGCAGTTTCAGCGGGTGGAGTCGGTACGCACACTGGCATCGGAACTGGTGCATCCGCTGAGCCGGCTGCGCGTGTGCCTGCTGATGCCGTCGGCGCGGGCCGATGAGGTTTCCGTATTTCTGTTTGCCGAGGGAGCGCTGCGCGGGCCCGAGCCGTTCTCGACGCTGGGCATGCGCATTCAGAATGAACATTCGGGATCGAGTTCGCTGTTTGCACAGCCAGTTGCTGTCGAGGCAGTTCCGGAGCAGGCAGGCGTGGCGAGTGTGCCGCGTGACCTGCTGCAGCAGCGGCTGGAAGCGGCGCTGGCTGCGCTCGGCGGGCGGACGGCGGAGCAAGCGGAACAGGCTCGCCAAGCTGGACAAACAGGACAACCTGGGCAAAGTAGCCAGGCAGGCCAAGCCCGCTCGACGCGACGGCAGGGCGATCTGGCTCTGCTGACGCGCTGGTACTATCGTCCGCAACAGAAGCGCTTGGGTGAGATTTTCTTTGCCGAAGCGCTAGCGGACGGAACGCTGCAATGGCCAGCGAAGGCGATGCTGCGCGGCGTTGGACGCGTGGCTGCGGCTGAGCTTGAAAGCCGGACCGGGACAGCAGGCGAATAGCGGCGTCGACCGGCAAACTGACAGTGACCCGAAAAGCAGGCGAGGAGGCAATTCGTATGAGACCCCGTTCGCGTTGCTATTCATGGCGTCTGAGGTGTCAGTTTCCGGGCGACAGATCAACGTCGCCATTTCCGAGTGGAGTAATCCAGGAAAGCTTCAGTCGTTCGGCATCTCCGAGGGGAAGCAGTTTCTGAGTACACGTCATATCCATTTCATTCTTCTACTCTGATCTCAGCGCCTGCATGGGATCAATGCTGGCAGCCTTGCGAGCGGGAAGATAGGCCGCGAGCGCGACCGAAATTGCAAGCACGAGGAGTGGAAGCGCTCCCACTGCCCAGCCAATGCCTGAAATCCCGTAGAGCATGCTCCGCAGCAATCGTGTGGCGACGACCGAGCCCACAGCGCCCAGCACAAGACCCAAGAGCAACAGGCGAAAACCTGCCGCGATGAAGGAAGTCAGCACTTGTTCTCGCTGCTCTCCGAGCGCCATGCGTATGCCAATCTCCTGGGTTCTGCGCGTTACGCTGTAGCTCATGAGGCCATAGATTCCGAGCGCCGACAAAAGCAGGGCAGCTATGGAAAAGAACGTGAAAAGTTTGGCTTCAAGAACATAGTTCACCATGCGGGTATCCACTAGATGCCGCATCGACTGAACCTCGGAAACCGGCTGATCGGGATCGACGGACCAGATCGCGTGTTCGACCGCATTCGTATAACTGACAGGTTCGCCCGCAACTCTGACGGCGAGGTCGCGGGGCTTGAAATATCCGGGAATGCTCAGAGCCTGATCGTAGGAGAAATACATCTCCGCACGGCTCGGAGTTTCGACATTTGCCTGGTGTACATCGCCGACAACGCCGACTACGGTCATCCAGGGCGTTCCGGGATCGTCGAATCGAAACTGTCTTCCTATAGCCTCGTCATTCGGCCAGTACTGTTGCGCCATCCTTTGATTGATAACGACCAGCGGCGTCTTGTTTTCTCCGTCCACTTCGACGAAGGTACGGCCCCTGACAAGCGGAACTTCCAGGGCGCGGAAATAATCTGGAGTGACGACGCGCATCTCAACGTCGTTTACCTTGCCTATTGGCAACGACGGCGCACCCTGAATCACAACTGTGGTTGATCCGCCGGGATTGGTGAACGGAAGAAAAGTTGTGTATCCAGCGGCTATTACTCCGGGAAGATGTTCGACACGGTCCAGGACACGTTGATAGAAACTCACGCGCGCCGCGAACTCGCGATATCGGGTCTGCGCGGAGACAGGCAGTTCCGTTCTTAGCGTAAGAACAGAATCGGGATTGAATCCGAGATCAGCATGCGCGAGCTTCCAAAAACTCCCGCCGAGGAGGCCCGTGCTGGTGAGGAGGATGGTGGTCAACGCAATCTCCCCGGTCACGAGGGTCGAGCGGAGTTTTTGCCTGGTATCCGTGGAGCCTCGGCTACCCTGGCTTAATGCTTCCTGAGGCCGCGTGGCAGCCGCACTCTGACCAAAGAGAGCAAACCCAAGAGCCGCCGTCACAGTGACAACGACGGTGAACAGAAGAACTGTCCAATTCAACTCAGGATGCGCCCATGCCGCGATCGTCTCCGGCACGAAGTGCCTCATGACCGGCATGGATGCCAGCGCGAACAAGACTCCAAGGCCGCTGCCGCCGATGGAAAGCACCAGGCATTCTGTCAATCCCTGTCGCAACAATCCAAGGCGAGTCGCGCCGAGCGCCACGCGGACGGCAGCTTCACGCTGCCGGTTCGCGGCTCGCGCAATCATCAGCCCAGCAACGTTGGCGCAGGTGATCAGCAACAGTACGACAACACCGGAGGCGAGCACAAAGATTGCCAGACGGGATCCGCCGAGTAACTGCTCGCGCAGAGGGATTATGGACGTGCTCAGCCCTCGATTCGTTGCAGGATAGTCATGCTGAAGTAGGAGCGAAATATCGCTCATCTCCCGTCTTGCGGATTGAATGGTGACGCCGGGTCGGAGCAGTCCATAGACCTGAAGAAAATGGCTATCGCGCTCAAGCTGATCCGCTGTGGAAAGAGAAAGAGGAACCCAAAGTTCGGACCGATCCGGGAAGGTAAAGCCGAACGGCATGACACCAAGGATGCGATAGGCCAACCCGTTCAGATGGATGGTTCTGCCCACAACGTTTGGGTCCGACCCATAGCGCTGCTGCCACATCCCAGCGCTGATAAGAACAACGGCGCTTCCGGGCTTGTCCTCCTCCGCCGTAAAGTTGCGACCGAGGAACGGCTGGGTGCCGAGAAGAGGCAATAGATTCGAGGTGATCCCGGCTACTTCAACCTCTTCGGGTCGGCCATTTCCGGTGATGGTGAAGATGTCTCCGTCTAAAGCCGCCATATCGGAGAAAACATGGTTGCGGCGTTTCCAATCAAGATAATTCGCCGGTGCGGGAGTGTCTTTCGTGAGACCAATCGCAGGTCTCTCTTCAAAAACCTGCACCAAACCCTTTTCGTTCTTGAGTTGAAGCGGACGGAGAAGTACGGCATCTACGAGGCTATAGACGGCGATATTGGCTCCGATTCCAAGGCCAAGCGTAAGGATTACAGCGGCGGCAAACCCGGGCGACTTACGTAGCTGCCGCAACACAAACTTCCCATCGCGCCAGATCGATTCGAGAAAAGGCAATCCTCTCTGGAGACGATAAGTTTCTTTGATCTGGGTCACTCCGCCAAAGGCGCGCAGGGCTGCTGTGCGGGCTTGCTCTTCGGGCATGCCGCTCTTGAGGTTTTCCTCGATGGCGAAGTCAATGTGCGCGCGGAGTTCCCCATCGAGATCTTCGTCTAACCTGCGCCGGTGAAGGAATGCACTGCAACGGCTGAGCAGGATGCGTATCCAGTCCATTGGCATCTCCTAATTCGACTGGGCGAGAAATCGGGCCATGGTGGCGGCAATGCGTTCCCAGTTTTCGGTTTCCTGATCGATCTGTTTCCGTCCGGTTCGCGTCAGGGAATAAAACTTCGCGCGGCGCTTTGTTTCAGACGTACCCCATTTGGCCTTGATCCATCCACGCTGCTGGAGGCGCAGGAGCGCCGGGTAGATGGTTCCCTGGTTCAGGGTGAGGCCGTTATCGCTCACCTGTTCTATTCGCCGGGCGATAGCGTAGCCGTGTACCGGCCCCATCGACTCAAGCGTTTTGAGGGCCATCAGGTCCAGCGTTCCTTGCAGAACATCGGATTTGTTCTCTGCCATTGCTTTCACCTGTTTTTGTTCCACATATATAGTGCTTCACGCATAGGTTGGATGTCAACATGTATAGTGAATCAATTCTCGATGTGAGCGGCTGTACACGGCGGGGCGGATGGAGTTGCTCGCGAAAGTTCATAACCGGCTCACGGATACGCTCGGTGCCGGGATTATGAGGGCAACGGGGGAGAGGTTTTGCGGTCGGAGGCTGCGTCTGGCGCGAGGGTGGGTAGGTGGACGACGGCGCGCGCGCCTTCGCCGTCGTCGCGATTGACGAGGTGGATTTCGCCGCCGTGGGCGCGGGCAATCTGTTGCGCGAGCGCTAGCCCGACGCCGCTGCCGGAGGGCTTGGTGGTGTAGAAGGGAACAAAAAGATTTTCGGGATTCGCGATGCCCAGGCCGCGGTCTTCGATGGTCACGATGAGGCTGGAAGTGGTGAATCTCCAGTCGATGCGGACAGACCAGGCGCCGTTGGCGAGGGACGCGTCGGCGGCGTTGGCGAGCAGGTTGATGAACATCTGCTCCAACTGATCGGGGTCGGCGAGCAGGCTGGCATCGGCGGCTGTTTCGGGGTGAGGAGCGAGCAGCACGGCGACGCGCTGCTCGATCAGGATCACGCGCTCGATCAGCGGCTTGAACGGGATTGGCCGGAGTTGCGGCGGCGGCAGTTGAGCCAGCACACGATAGGACTGCACAAAGCGATGGAGCGCGTCGGCGCGACTCTCCACCACTCCCAGTCCGCGACGGAAATCATGCAGCGTAGTTTCATCGCCGTGCACCTGATCGATGCGCGCGAGCAGGCTGCCGGCGATGGACTTGATGGGGGCAAGCGAGTTCGAAAGCTCGTGGCCGAGAACGCGGATGAGGCGCTTCCACGCGGCCTGCTCTTCTTCGCGGAGGGGCAGGCTGACGTCGGAGAGCAGCAACAACGTATGGGGCATTCCGTCCTGACGGAAGGCGGCCTTGCGCAGAAGCCAGCGATCGGTCTTGACTCCGAAGGAGTGAATGGTGGCGTCGGGCGCAGCGATCAGGCCGTCGAGGCCCAACTCACCAGCGGTGCGGCCAAAGCAGCGCGCGTGAGGCAGGCCAAGCAATCGTACGCCAGCGTCGTTGACGAGTTGAAGCGCATGGCCGCGATCGAAGGCGAATATAGGCGATTGCATGACCTCGAGGATGCGGGCGAGCAGAGCGGTGGCTTCGAGAGATCGCACGCGCTGCTTCTGGAGCAAATCGGCGAGTGCGTTGACCTCAGAGGCAAGTTCGCCGAGCGCATCCTGGGAGCCATCGCCGCGCGCGCGGAAGGAGTAATCGCCTTCTCTGAGGGAAGAGACGACGTTCGAGAGCGTCTGCAGAGATCGCACGAAACTCTCGATCAACGAAGCGGAGACAAGGGCAAGATAAAGAAGCAAGCCGGCAGCGAGCAGAAGGGCAACCGGGACAG
>JAJZFR010000183.1 GCA_021805265.1 Acidobacteriota bacterium
TGATCGTGAGCGTGTACGTCATGGTCGCCGTGTTGGTGGCCGAGTCCGTCAAGGTTACGCCAAAGCTCGGCGTCCCGGTGGTCGTCGGCGTTCCCGACAACACACCGGCAGCCGAGAGCGAGAATCCGGCGGGCAGCGTCGATCCGCTCGAAACTGTCCACACATAACCTGCGCCAGAACCCCCCGTCGCCGCCAGCGTCTGGGTATAGCTCGCGCCCACGTAAGCCGTCGGCAGCGTCGCCGTCGTCACCGTCAATGTGGGATAGACAACATGCAGCGAAAAGCTCTGCGTCATGCTGTCTCCAAAAGCGTCCGCCGCTTTCACGCTGAAGGGGAAGGTTCCTGTCACCGTGGCCATGCCCGCGAGCACACCAGTCGGTGCCAGCGCAAGCCCCGCCGGCAGCGTCCCGCTCGCCACGCTGTAGGTCAGCGCGCCCGCGCCGCCCGTGGCCGCAATGGTTGCGCTATAGGCCACCTTGTAATCCGCCGTCGCCAGCGTCGTTCCGGTAAACGCAATCGCCGGGGCTGGAGTGATCGACAGGCTCAGCGCCTGCGTCGCCGTCAACGCCGTCGCCTTGCCGGAGTCGGTCATCGTGAAGGTCAGGTTATAGCTGCCCACGTCTCCCGCCATCGGCGTTCCCGAAAGCACACCCGCCGAGGTCAGGCTCAGGCTGGCTGGCAGCGTTCCGCTGCTCAGCGTCCAGGTATAGGGCGTAATCCCGCCCGTGGCCGCCAGGGCTACGGAATAAGCTACCCCCACCGATCCGGCTCCCAGAGATCTGGTCGTGATCGCCGGAAGCGCCGGTACGGTCAGCGTCGTTGTCGTGCTCTTCGTCGGGTCGGCAATCGAGGTCGCTGTGATGGTCGCCGTCTGGGCCGCGCTGGTCGCCGCCGGGGCGGTGTATGTCGCGGCGCTGGTGGTCTGGCCAGACAATGTGCCTGCTCCGCTCATCGTCCACTTCACACCCGCCGAGTTCTTGTCATTGGCTACGGTCGCCGTCAGCGTCGCCGAGTCCGTTCCATCCACCGCTGTCGCCGATGCGGTCACTGTAACCGCAACCGGTGCGGAGCTGCCGCCGCAGCCCGATACCCCCAGCGAAACACCCAACGCTCCCAATCCTGCCAGGAGCGTGACCAGGCTCCACATCCTCCGACCATCCGCTGCACTTCGCATCCTGATCCCTCCCCGGAATTTCCCCGAACTGCCCTACAAATTCCAACTACTCAATAACGCGTAATTCCGCCGGAAATCCCGCCAAGCTCGCGACCACAATCCAACTTGACAAAGCTCGCGCGATGCAGTGTAGTGATCCATAAAATCTCACCGGAAACGATTCAAGCTGGGCCGAACGATGGAGATAAGCTCTTCGGAATGGGGCCAGGTCAAAACGCTTTTTCACTCCTTGCTTGACATGGAGCCGTCTGCCCGACCTGGATTCCTGGATCAGCAGCAGGTGCCGCAGGGCCTGCGTGCAATCCTCGATGACCTCCTCCATGCCCACGAGGAAGCCGGTTCGTTTCTCGGCCCGCGCGAGTTGTTTGCCGCCAGCCTCGGCTCCCTCTCGATGCCCGGTCGAGTTCAGCCTGGCGCACTGCTTGCCGAGCGATTCAAGGTCATCCGCTTCCGCGCCAGGGGCGGCATGGGCGAGGTCTATGAAGCCGAAGACCTCGAACTCCGCACCCCCGTCGCCATCAAGGCCATTCGCCCCGAGATTGCCGACTATCCCGGCATGCTCGACCGCTTCCGGCGCGAGGTCCATCTCGCCAAACAGGTCACCCATCCCAATGCCTGCCGCATCTTCGACATCTTCCGCCACCACGACCCCGTCGCGGGCGATGTTGTCTTTCTCAGCATGGAGCTGCTCTCAGGGCAAACTCTCGCCGAACGCATTCGCCAGCGGGGCAGGCTGCCGGAAACGGAAGCCATCGCCATCCTCACCCAGCTCGCCTCTGCGCTCTCTGCAGCCCACTCCGCCGGAATTCTCCACCGCGATCTCAAGCCCGGCAACATCCTCCTCGAGACCGGAAGAAATGGCGAGATGCGCGCCGTCATCACCGACTTCGGTATGGCCTGGAGCGGCGATTCCCGGCCCACAGCCGCATTGACCGTCAGCCGACAGCTTGCCTTCGGCACCCCCGAGTTCATGTCTCCCGAGCAGATCGAGGGCAGGGAACTGACACCCGCCTCTGACCTCTACTGCCTCGGCCTCGTTGCCTATCTCATGATCACCGGCGCGCGCGCCTTCGACGCCGATTCCCAGCTTTTCTCAGCGCTGCGCCGTCTCACCGAGCCGCCGCCGCTACCCTCACGCGCTCAGGCCGATCTCGATCCCCGATGGGACGAGCTGGTCTCCCGCTGCCTCGAACGCGACCCAGCCCGCCGTCTTGCCTCGGCAGCCGAATTTGCTGCGCTTTTGGCCCATCCCAGGGAGATAGAACGCCGTTCGACACATCGCTCCGCAAAATTCCCTGCGATTCTGCGCCCCTGGTTCGCCATTCCCGCCAGAAAATGGACCGCGCTCGTCCTCGCGGTTTCGGCCTCAGTCGTCGTGCTCGCGGCATTCACCCTCGCCCGCCGACGTCAGGCACCGCCGCCCGATCTCAACATCGTCCTCGCCGACTTCGTCAACACCACCGGCGAAGCCGCATTCGACAACTCGCTCAACATCGCCCTCGCCGCCAAGCTCCAGCAGACCCCCTATCTCACCCTGATGCCCGAGCAGAAGATTCACCTCGCCCTCCGCTACATGAGCCTGCCCGATCATGAACGACTCACCCGCAAAGTCGCTCTCCAGGTCTGCCAGCGCGAAGCCGCTCAGGTCGTCCTCCAGGGATTCATCGCCAATTCCCCCACCGGATATAACCTCGGCCTCCGCGCCTTCCAGTGCACCTCCGGCAAGCTGATCGCCCTCCAGCAGGCTCCGGTCGAGTTTCGTGACTCCGTCCTCGATGCTCTCGACCGCGTGGCCGAGGCCATGCGCCCCAAACTCGGCGAGTCCACGGAATCGATTCGCCGCTACGATGTCCCATTGGCCGAGGCAACCACCCCATCCTTTGAAGCCGTCACCGCCTTTGCCGACGGCACACAGGCATGGAATGAAAAGGGCGAAGCGGCCGCGCTACCCTACTTTCTTCACGCCACAGAGATCGATCCCAACTTCGCCATGGCCTACGCTCGCCTCGGCACCGTCTACGGCAACATGGGCGAGACCCGCCGCGCCAACCAGGCCATGCAACAGGCCTTTGACCGCCGCGACCGCGTCACCGAATGGGAGCGCTTTTACATCGTCTCCCACTACTATGGCTTCGTCACCGGGCAGATCGACAAGGAGATGGAGACCTACCAGCAGTGGGCTACCGCCTATCCCCACGACATGGCCTGGGCCATCAATCTCAGCGTCGATTACGCCTTCACCGGCCAGTACGACAAAGCCATCGAACTGCAGCGCCGCGCCATTCGCGAAACTCCCGGTCTCTCCCCCAGCTATGGCAATCTGGCCCAGCTTTTTCTCGCCATCGACCGCCCCGATGAAGCAGCCACCGTACTCGATCAGGCACGTCAACTCAACCTCCACGATGTCAACATCCAGCTCGACGAGTACGAGCTCGCGTTTTATCTCGACGACAAGCCGGCCATGGACCGCCTCCTCGCCGCAGCGGCCGTCTTTCCCGGCGTCGAAGACACCCTGCTCGCGCAGCAGGCCGCCACCGAAGATCGCTCCGGACGCCTCGCCCAGGGACGCGGCTACGCCGAACGCGCGGCCACGGTCGCTCTCCGCGCCAACGCCGCCGAAACCAGCGCAAACTGGCTCGCCGGAGAGGCTCTGCGCCAGGCCCAGATGGATCAGCCAGACCAGGCGCGACGACTCGCCAATCTCGCCCTCTCCACGCCTGCCGCTCAGGGCAGTGACGTACAGTTGCTCGCCGCCCTCGCCTTCGCCTACGCGGGCAACCCCGCTCGCGCCCAGGCGCTCCTCGGTCAACTCACCGCCGCGCATCCCCTCGACACGCTCATCCAGTCCTACTGGGCACCCATCCTCCGCGCCCGCATCGACTACGCAGCCGGAGGCGATGCCGACGCCCTCAACGCCCTCCAGGGCACAGACGCATACGACCTCGGCATCTTCACCCCAGGCCAATGCATGGACGCCGCATTCACCCAGGGCCAGGCCCAGCTCGCGCTCCATCAGCCACTCCCCGCTGTGCAGGCTTTTCGCCGCGTTCTCGCCCATCGCGGCCTCGTACTCAACTGCCCCACCTCGGCGCTCGCACAGCTTGGGCTCGCCCGCGCCCTCGCTCTGGCCGGGGACCTCCCTCAGGCAAGAACCGCCTATCAGGACCTCTTCGCCTTATGGAAAGACGCCGATCCTTCCTTCTCGCTTCTCCACCAGGCCCGCTCCGAGTATCGCGCCCTCCGCTGATCCCAATTTCCCCCCGGCCAGCCGCGCCAATCCTCCCCTGAGAGAGATAAAATAGCGCCAGCATTCTCAAGGCACTCTTTTCAGCGGTCAGGAGTTACCTCCCGATGGAGTCTTCACCCAACGAGGTCACAGCGCTGCTGGCTCGCCTTTCGAGCGGCGACAAATCCGTCATCGAGCGCCTCATGCCTCTGGTCTATGCGGAACTCCATCGCCGCGCCAACCAGTACATGCGCCAGGAGCGCTCCGACCACACCCTCCAGCCCACCGCACTCGTCCACGAGGTCTACCTCAAGCTGGTCCAGCAGCGCGAGCCTACCTTCCGCAATCGCGCCCACTTCTACGCCATCTCCGCCCAGCTCATGCGCCGCATCCTCACCGATCACGCCCGCGCCCGCCTCGCAGCCAAGCGCGGCGGCGGCAGTCTCGACCGCGCCGGCGACGAATCCATCCCCGTCGAACCCCTCCAGTTGCGCACCGACCAGCCCGCCGGCTTGCTCGCCATCAACGACGCGCTCCACGAACTCTCGCTCCTTGACTCCCGCCAGGAAAAAGTCGTCGAGATGCGCTTCTTCGGCGGACTAACCTCCGAGGAAACCGCCGAGGTGCTCGGCGTCTCCACCCGCACCGTCGAGCGCGAGTGGTCCATGGCCCGCGCGTGGCTCTACACCCGCCTCAAAGCCCAAATCACCCAGGCCTGACCCGCTTTTCTTCCCACTTCACTAGTCCGGGGTGCCGGGGATACTCTCGAATCCGGGGTGCCCCAGGTCCCGGATTTTCGGACCTGGGCTTCTCTCGAACCTGAAAACTCTCAAATGTGGGTGCCCCCGGTCTGGATTTTCAGACCGGGGATCGTCACCATCACTTCCCGATACAGAATCGGCTGAAGATCAGGTTCAACACATCGTCCGGTGTCGTCTGACCGGTCAGTGCATCCAGCGCCCACAGCGCCCGATACATATCCAGCAGCACCATCTCGTGCGGAATCGATGTTCTCAACGCCGTCTCCGCGTCCCCCAGCGCCGCAATCGCCGTCGTGACCGCCTGGTGATGCCGCAGGCTCGTCAGCATCCCCGTCTCCGCTGCCGCACCGCCCGTCGCCAGCTCCACAATCGCCCCGCGCAGCTCCGCCACTCCCGCGCCCGTCACTGCGGACGTGGCCACCACGCGAATAGCCTCGTCCAGCGTCGCCGGAGTCTGTTCCTCCGCTACCAGATCGCTCTTGTTCCACGCCACCAGAGCCGCCCGGCCTTGCAGTGCGCGAATCACCTCGAGATCGTCCCCGTGCATCCCCGCCGCCCCATCCACTACCACCAGCACCAGCTCCGCGTCGGCCAGCGCCCGCCGACTCCGCTCGATCCCCAGCCGTTCCACTTCATCCCCCGCCTCGCGCAAACCCGCCGTATCCACCAGCTCCAGCGGAATCCCCCCCAGCGCAATCCGCTCCGTCACCAGGTCCCGCGTCGTGCCCGGCGTCGCCGTCACAATCGCCCGCTCCCGCTCTACCAGCGCGTTGAACAGCGAGCTTTTCCCCGCATTCGGGCGGCCCACAATCGCCATCGTCAGCCCGTCGTGCACCACCCGACCATGGCGAAACGTCGCCTCGAGCGCCGTGAGCGGCTCCGCCACGCCTCTCAGCCGGCGCAGAATCTCACCCTCCTGCGCCACCTCCAGATCGTCCTCCGCAAAATCGATCCCAGCCTCCAGCAGCGCAATCAGCTCCAGCAGAGCATGCTTCGTCGGCCCTACTCGCTGGCTCAGCGCTCCGCCCATCTGGCTGGCCGCCAATCGCGCCTGTGCCAGGGTCTGCGCTTCGATCAGGTCGCGCACTGCCTCGGCCTGCGTCAGGTCCATCCGACCAGACAAAAACGCCCGCTGCGTAAATTCGCCCGCCTCGGCCAGCCGCGCCCCCGCGCGCACCGCGCCCCGCACCAGCGCCTCCAGCACCACCGGCGACCCATGCGCTGCAATCTCCACCACATCCTCGCCCGTATAGGAATGCGGCCCGGCAAACCACGTCACCAGAGCCTCGTCCATCCGTGCCGCTATGCCTTCCCCGGCCCGCGAATCCCCATCCGCCACATCCGCCAGCCGCGCCCGCCCAGGCTCGAGCGGTGCCCGCAGCGCCACCAACCCCTCGGCAATCGCCAGCGAAAGCGCCCCGCTCAGCCGCACAATCCCGATTCCGCCGCGCCCCGGCGGCGTCGAGATTGCCACAATCGTCTCGCCCTCACTTTGCCGCAGGCTATCCGCTTCCATCCCCATCCCCTCATTGTAGAAGTCCACCACGCCATGGAAGTCCACCGGCCAGCCAATTACTCTGGAAGGGAAAGTCGTTTTCCCAAAGGTCTCTCATGAAAGCCTCCGCGCTCAAAACTCGTCTTCACACTCCCATCCTGCTCGCCATTCTTGCCCTCGGCTTCTGGGCACCCTGGCAGTCTCATCTTGACGCCGGCCCGCGCACCGCCTGGGTCTGGCTCGGCGTCTGGCTCAGCACGCTCGGCACCTCCGGGGATGCGGGCGCATCGCCCATCTCCTCCACCTCCGGTATCGTCCTCGTCACCTGGGCAGCCATCGTATTCGCCGCAGTGGGCGCTCTGCTCCGCGTCACGGCTGCGGCCCGCGCCACAAAACCTCGTTCCGGCCTGCTCGGAGCATGGCTCCTCGTCGCCGCCGTCAGCATCCTCATGCCGCCCACCGGCGCGCTCGCCGCGCTCACCGCCAGCGCGCTCTTTCTCCTGCTGCTCGCGTTGGCTCCTCAGCCCGCCTCTCCAGAAGTCAGAGTGGCGGAAACTCCCGCCAGGCGCTGGGGCCGCGCCATCCTCGATGAACTCGCTCCCATCGCCGTCTTCCTCAGCCTCGCTGCCCTCAGTTGGCAATACAACGCATCCCTCCTTGAACGCGCCATGCTCATCGGTTGCG
>JAJZFR010000045.1 GCA_021805265.1 Acidobacteriota bacterium
TGGATTTGACTTACAAGCCGGAGGAGCGCTTTGCCGGCAGCCCGGGGTCGGGGTTTCGGTTGGCGTCGCGGGCAGCATCTTTGACCTGGCCCACAGCGTTGCGAATCTCGCCTCTGGTCTGCTGGACAGCCCCTTTTACCTGGAGTTTTCTGTCTCCAGTCAGTTCTCCGGACTTGCGCTTGACGGTGCCGACCACCTTGTCGATGTTTCCCTTGACAGTGTCCTTGTTCATAACTTCCTCCGTGGATATGAATCTATCCCTTGCGCGCGCCGAGGTCTGAGCAATCCGAGACTCCGGAGTTTTCATCTCTGCTCGGGGATGGGCGTTGCCGCTCGTAACTCGGTCAGGTCGGCGAGGACCGTTTGCCAGCGAGCGGGAGTTTTCTTCGTCCAGATAGGCAGAGTACGGTTGGTATAGAAGGCAAGGATATTGCTTTTGAGTTGAGGAGAAGTTTCCTCAAAGTTTCCAGCCGCCAGATCGAGCAGCAAGGCTGCATAGGTTTCGTCGGCGAGGCTGTATTCGGCGGCTGTTGTCAGGTTGCCATCATCGAGATCGTAGTTGGGCAGAATGAGTGTGCCCGCTCGCGCCTCATCGAGAAAGGCGCGGTAATGATCGACAGTCGAATTGATGCTGCGGATATACAAGTCCTCGGTTCTGGGCGTTGGGTTGTTGAAACCCATGCCCTTCAAGGGACCGATTTTCGGGATGAAACGCAACAACGCAGCCAGAAATCGTGTGCCGAAACCGACGCGCATATAGGTTTTCCCCCATTCCTGTTCATAATCGGCGCGTGAGAGGCGATAGAGGAATTTCTTTTCGGCAAAATCCGGCGTCTCGCGCATCAAATCTTTTTTGTGGGTTTCGAGAGCGACCTTGGTCATTTGCGGAATCAGCTTGCTTACAGAAAAGCGATAGGAGCCGATGGACATATCCTCATTGACGAGGACGTGCTTCAGTTGCAACCCGTAAATGACGGGGAAGGTGCGCTCGAGCAGCGGCAGCGAGACTTTGAATCCAATGAACTTGTGGTATTGGTCAAACCGGTAGCGATTCCTGGCTACCTGAAGCGTGTCGAAACCAAACTCGGTTTTCAGGTGCGCGGTCGTGTCCTGGGCATAGCGAACCGACATCCCGTATCTGGCGCGGAGTTTGGGGTAGCGAATCGCGACCGCCTCGTTGATTGCCGGGTGTCCATAGAGGTCAGCGGTGTAGTGGGACAAGGCTCCAAGGGCGAAGGCGTACTCATTGGCATTCTCACTTTGACGGAGCAGCTCGAGGACAAAATCTCCCGTGCGGACGTAGTGTACCAGTTCGCTGAACTGTCTACTTCCAAAGGGGTAATACCCAAGGTCCTGTATCACCGAACCGCCATAAGCGTAGGCATGGGCATCTTTGATCTCGTCCTCGGACATGCCGGGGAAGTGCAGCAGAAGCAGGGGCCGAATCCCCGCCGTCCACGCCAGATCGATGATCTCTTCATGCGTGAGCACGGAGTAAGCGGACAAACCGCCGCGCGACAGCAGCACGGCCACGATCAGTACCATCGTTCGGGTAAGCAATCGATACCGTTGACTGTTCATAAAGGATGTCTGGCTTATAGCATCCGCTTGAAACGGGATGGGCTTTGACTGTATCACGCGAGTTGCGGGGGTGCAATTGCTGCGCAGTCTCTGAGCGCGCCGGGGTAACGGGTCAACAACACACACAAACCCGCCTCACAAGCATCTGAAGAACCGTTCTGATGCTTGCAAGGCGGATTGTTTGTGCTGACACGATTAGACCGCGTTGCGTCGCCCGGTAATCAGGTTGAATACCAGAACGATGACAGCTACGACCAGAAGCAGATGGATCAGCCCTCCGCCTATATGCAGGGCAAAACCCAGCAACCACAAAACCATGATGACTACAAAAACCATCCACAACATTTCGATCTCCTTTCGATTTCTATCGCAAACTTGTGCGATCATTTTTCACAGCCAACCAGTTACTTTGCCGCAATCGATTTGGCCTGGGCGTTTTTCACAGCAGCCAGAAACTGGTCAGCCGCCTTGGGAATGGCGACCTCCCCGCCGAGGATGTGGGCTGTGGAAATATCGCGTCCATAAATCGCTTCGGTCGAATCATCATCGCGACGAATTGCAGCTCCTGTAAGGGTGAGTCCCGCAAAGATTCCTTTAGCGCGCGAATAGGTCAGGATCTCGGTATTCATCTTCCAGTCTGTATCCGCCGAGGCATGGCGTCCCACCGGCCCGGCAGCGGCGGAGGCGTCTCCACCAATCTCGAACTTGCTGCCGATCAACTGAGCCAGCCCGCGATCATTCTGGATGATCAGGACCAGGTCAATCCCCTCGACACCGATCTGCAAACCCCAGCTTCCGCCGGTAATGGCAAAAAAGGAAGGAGCGCTCCAGCCCGTCTTCGTCCGACAGGTGGCAACCCCGCGGCCATTCTCCGCGCCGAATACAAACCCACCCTTCAGCAGATCGGGAACCACTGCAATGCACTTGGCATGCTGGAGGACTTCCTCGGGAATTCCCTTGTCCGGAGCCGCCATGATGGCCTGGAGAACCCTGCCGGCGTGGTCCAGACGATTGTCTGTCGCTTCCCGGTTGCTGGCCGCAAAACCGGTACCAGTCAGGCTCAACAGCGCCAGCAGTATCCATATCTTTTTCATGTTGCCTCAGCTCTACCCCTGCGCACCCCATCGTGCGGATTCCTGCGCATCGAGTGATTCCTACACTAGGGTCTCCGCTGGCATCCGTCTGAGCCGGAATGCTCAGGGCGAGCGGGTCCGGGAAAGCCCCTGATTTTATTTTCTGGCTTGTGCAAAAGAATACAGCATATGATGAATGGCATTTGGGAGACTGGATAGGTGCTCTTCATGACACGACATAGCCTGGCGGTGTACGGGTTGTCCGCTGTGCCTGGCTTATGTTTTTCGCCTGAGCGATCTGCATGTTCCGTTGCCTGCTCTGGCCGCACTTCCACGAAGCTGGCCAACATAGATCGATGCGATCAATGTGATCAATGTGATCGATGCGGTCGATACGTTCGCTCAGGCTGTCCGGAAACAGGTTCTAGCTATCAGGAATAACTCTCGATCAGGGTAAAGTCAGTAGACTCGAAATCAAGGAATCGAACCTGTTTCGAGACAGTCCTGAATCAAATATCCGGTATTGCAAAGCTACCTGTCCGATCACTAAAAAATCTCCGCAAAGGAGAGATTGCTATGAATCAAATGGTTTCGCAAGGATTCGTTCTTGCCGATTTTCTCAACAGGGTCGGGCTTTCCAGCAAGGTCGTCCACCTTGACCCCCGGCAGGTATTTTTTTCCCAGGGAGACGCCGCCGACTCGGTTTTCTTTCTGCAGCGTGGCCGCGCACGGGTGACTGCGGTCTCCGCTTCGGGCAAGGAAGCGACGCTCCAACTGCTTCAGGTCGGCGACTTCGTGGGTGAAGAAGCGCTGGCTTCGATTGCCGGACACCGGCTGACCACCGCAACTGCGGTTACCAACTGTATCGCGCTGCGAATCAAACGGGATGAGATGATCCGCATCATGCACGCGGAGCAGGCATTCTCCGATTATTTTTTCCGCTACCTTCTGGCACGCAGCATGCGCACCCAGGCCGATCTGATCGATCAGCTCTTCAACTCGAGCGAAAAGCGGCTGGCGCGGGTGCTCCTGTTAATGGCCGAGATTGTGGACTCGGACCAGCCCGAGACAATGATCCCGAAAATCTCCCAGGAGACGCTTGCGGAGATGATTGGCACAACTCGATCACGCGTCAGCTTCTTCATGAACCGGTTTCGCAAACTCGGGTTCATCCGGTATAACGGCCACATTTCGGTGCGCAAATCGCTGCTCAACGTGATCCTCCACGACCATGTGTCGGACGGAGTGAGCAAAACGCCGAAGCCGGGTAAGACTATCTCCCCCCCCCCCCCGCGCGCAAGAGTGGTCGAATAAATCGATTTACCCCCCCCCCTCCAACAGAGATGACCCGTGCATCTGCTTTGCGAGCCAATTCTCAGGATTCTCCGGAGTAACTGATCCCGCCAGGCTGGCGATCCGCCGGGCTTATGATTCATGAGGGCCAGTCACCTGGCTCGCCCTCATGACATGAAGGACTGGAGCTGGGCAGCCCCTGACAGGACTGGCAACGCAGACCCGTCAGGCCGGGCCGGCACGGGTCAGGCTGCAACCGTGCTTCTCGGTGTCGGGGAGACCGTACGCGGCGCGGCGCTGGCTCCGGGGTATTTGCTATAGGCTCCGGTGTAGAGCACCTGGGCGTCGCAGAAGGTGCAGGTAGCTTGCCGGGTTTCCGATTCGGCGCTCTGACTCAAGCCAGTCTTGAAGGAGCGCAGGCATTCGCCGCAGGTCAGCATCATGAAAGCTGCGCCTTTGGAATCTCTGCCGTAGCGCGGGGTTTGCGGGGAAGCAGGAGGGTTGCAATTCTCTCGAGACGGCGGGGATTGCAGCAAAGTTGTCAGTGTGCTCAAAAGCTCATTGGGATGGCGCCTTCCTTTGGCGAAGAAGGCATCCGCGACCAGGCCGCCAGGGAAGCGCTGACTCGAGTCATAGTCCCCGCTCATGGCGATCACCGGAATCGAGGCAAAACGTTGACGCACGACGCACAGGAACTCATGGCCAGACATGCGCGGCATGTTGAGATCAGAGACGATGACGTCCGGGGTAGCAAGCCCGATCTGGGTCAGCGCCTGGAAGCCGTCTGATGCAGTTGTAATGGCGTAGCCTTCCTGTTGCAGAAGCATTCCCAGCGCTTCGCGAATATCAGCATCGTCATCGACGATGAGGATTTTTTTTTTAGATTTTTCGCTCATGGCCATTCCCTCGCTCAAAGTTATGAAGAGTGATACCAGCTTTCGTCCAATTCCCAATTCCCGGTTCTCTGACCGTTTGGTTGTGGTACTTGAAACGGGTGCCCCCGGTCTCGATTCTGAGACCGGGGATTCTCCAGTCATCCCAGGCATAATCATGCGGTCAGAGGCCAGAATGCCACCCAAGAGAAAAGTTGCCTGTTCCAAACAGGACAGAGCGAGCGAAAAATACAGGGGCAGGTTGGCGACAGGGCAGTCGCAGGAAGCGGGGAAACCGGATTCAGAGAGCCGCGGGTCCGGTGGACTCTCGAACGATCAGTTCGGGCTGCATGACGACGGCGGCGGCGTAATCGCCCGAGGGGTTCGCGATGCGGTCGAGCAGAATACGAGCGCCGGACTTGCCCATTTCGTGGAGCGGTTGGCGAACCGTGGTCAGGCTGGGGGTAAAGAAGGCGGCGGACTGAATATCGTCGAAGCCGACGACGGAAACATCGTGAGGAATGCGCAGCCCGGCCTCAGTAAGGGCGCGGCTGGCCCCAATGGCGGCAATGTCGTTGAAGCAGAAGACAGCGGTGAAGTCGCGGGTTCTTTCCAGCAACTGGTGCATGGGCTGGTAGCCGATCTCGGGCGACATGGGGTGAAGGCCGGACTTCATCTTCCAGCCGGTGGCGTCGATGCGGGTGATGAGTGCGGGGTCCAGCTTGAGGCTGAGCACGCGCGCGGCCTTCTGGATGCCTTCCCAGCGGAACTCGGAGTCGGGAATGGCTTTGGGGCCGCGCATGAATGCGATGCGGCGGTGGCCGAGCGCGTGGAGATGTTCGAGGGCCATGAAGACGGCGCGCTCGTGGTCGAGCATGATGTTGGTGACGTTGGCGCGCGACTCATGGGCAGAGATGGCAACCATGGGCACCGGAACCTCGAACTCGACCGGTGTGTTGAGCAGCAGGATGCCATCCACGGCCCGCTCCAGGAAGAGCTTCGGGTAGCCCACGATGAGCTCCGGGCGCCAGTCGTGACAGGCGGTGAAGTAGAAGTAGTTCGCGCCGGTCAGCTCGGCGACGACGCCGCTCATGACGCGGGTGAAGTAGCCTTCGCTGAGGTCTGGCGCGAGCACACCGACGCTCATGCTGCGGCTCTGGCGCAGGGAGCGGGCAAAGTAGTTTGGCCTGTAGTTGAGGCGCTCGGCACCCTCGAGCACACGCTTGCGCGTCTCCGGCGGAATGGACCTGGCCGAGGGCGAGTTGTTGAGGACAAGCGAGACCGTGGTCTGCGACAACTCGAGGTGCTCGGCAAGCATCCTCAGGTTGACGTGTCCAGGTTTTGGATCGGACTTGATCTTGGACATTCCCCATGTTGTAACAGATTCAAACGAATCGGGAAAGCGGTTTCAACCCTGGACTGGAGACATTTGCAGAAGGGGAAGTGGGCTTGGGGCAATCGAGGGGATGGCAAACGATTGTTGTTGCGAGCGCGCTTCAAACCTGCTGATTGGGCAGCTTGCCTGAATGCCTGTGCGCCCGGTCCGCTTCCCAGGCCTTGGCGTACTTCGAGCTGATGTAGCCGGAGTGGTAGAGGTGGAAGAGCAAGCCCTCGCGGCCATCGAGAAAACCGAGGCGAAAACAGTAATTCTTGACGAAGGTAAGCAGGGGATTGAGCACTCCCATGAGCAGAAAGGCGGGGAACGAGCGAATGCCGCGGCCTTTGCGCAGGACGAGAGGTACGCTGGCCGAGCTGTAGCGGTTCATGTGTTCGAGATAGAGCGCGACCGTGGGGTACTGGTAGTGGAGCAGGTCGCCGTGGAGCCAGCCTTTAGGTCCGCGCCACTTGGGCGTGGCGTGCGGCTCGGAATCCTCGGGCAGGCGCGCTGTGCCCTGGCGAAAGAGCCGCAGCTTCCAGTCCGGGTATTGCCCACCGTGCCGCAGCCAGCGTCCGAAGACCTGATTGCGGCGAGGAACCCAGTAGGCGTCGAAGCGTGGCTTCCCAGCCAGCAGAGCCTGAATCGCGGCGCTCAACTCGGGCGTCAGCACTTCATCGGCGTCGAGCGAGAAAACCCACTCGGAACGGCATTTGTCGATGGCCGAATTCATTTGCGGGCCGTAGCCCTTCCAGGATTCGTGAAAGATGGTTGCGCCGAACTCTTCGGCGATTTCGATGGTTCCATCGATCGATCCGGAGTCCACCAGCACAATCTCATCTGCCCAGCGGACACTTTCGAGCGTTCGGCGGATATTTGCCGCTTCGTTGCAGGCCAGCAGTGCGATCGAGAGTTTCATGGCAGGGTCAGCGGTAGTGGAGGTGGTCTTCGATGAGGCGCCTGACCAGCGGAGTGAGGGTTTCGCCGGTTTTGGCGAGGACAAAGCCTTCCGTGGCCAGGTCGAGCTTGAAGCTGGTGTTGCGGGCGGAGATCCAAATCTGACGGACGGGAGTGTTGGGGGTGATGACGAACTTGCCGGCGGGTTTTTCAAAGACGACATAGAGCGCTCC
>JAJZFR010000432.1 GCA_021805265.1 Acidobacteriota bacterium
CTTCGAGCATGGCCAGTTTGTTCAGTTGGTCCAGGCTCCATGTCACGCGATCCATCTCTCCGTAGTAGCCCGCTTCGAAGCGCAGCGAGTGGACCGGGTTCGGATTCTGTTCGAGGAACTTGGCCAGTGCATTGCCGTCCAGGGAGGCCTCCGGCTGCACGTTCAACTTTGTGTCTGTCAGGATCGCGATCCGGGTGGGGATGCTCAGCTTTCCGTTCCCGCTGTGGAGAAAATTTTCAACATCCTGGCGCTCGAGCTGCATCTTGATAAACGAGCAGTTGACCGCGTCGAGCACGATCACCATCTCCATCGGAGGATGCGCGCCGGGCAGCGACAATCCGCCCTTCTGCATGGCCAGCAGCTTCTGGGGCACGTTGTTGTCGAGGATGTGAAAGTCAAATGGCTGGAGTTCCAGATCGGGCTTGCCCTTCGCGTCCGCGACGGTGATGTCCAGCAGGATGGAGTGCTGCGCATGCGCCGGTGTGGGAGCTGGCGGCGTATTCTGTGCCGCTGCAGCGAGGCCCGCGCCACCGCTGAGGATTACCGCAATCGCCGCCACGCTTGCTGCTGATTTTGTCCATTGCGCATGATCGTTCCACATGATTTTCCACTCCCTTTTTATGCACTGACGATGCTAGCAGAGTGCTGTCTGCTTTCACCATTCGCTGTCGCTCACATAGTGTTCGACGCGCATTCCATCGATTTACGATGTCTTTCGATTGAGCGCTGGTTGTTTGCCTTTTTGCGCTCTTATTTTGGCTGGCTGTAGTAGCCGGAGATGGCGCGCGTTTGAGTGTTGGGACGGTTGACGCGGACGGCGATGGCGTGGAACTGGTCTGGTTTGGTTGAGGGCGGCGCGTTGTAGAGCAGGGTGTACCAGGAGTTTAGGTCAGAGAGGCAGAGGTCGATTTCGCTGAGGATGTCTGTGCTGATGTCGAGGACGCGACCGCCGGTGTGGGTGGCTAAGACCTCAAGCATCAGGTTGGGCGAGCGAGCTTCGGTGTAGCGGGTGAGCGGTTTGACGTAGTCGAGATAGTAGAAGGGATTGACGCCGGGGACCGGGCCTCGGGGATCGATGGCGTCGAGGGTGATGCGCGCGGCGACCAACTCGTTGTTGAGTTGCACCACATTGCGAAAGATGCCTTTGAGGTAATAATCGCTGAGGTAATTGTCGCTTTGGTCAAGCGGAGGCCATCCGTGACTGATCCAGAGGACGAGTTTTCGACCGGGACGGGCGGATTCGTAGATGGCCAGTTTGCTGACATTGCGAAGGCTCCACTCTTCGCGCTCCATCTCCCCTGCGTAGCCTGCGGCGTAGTGAAGCGTATGGACTGGATTGGGAGACTTCTCGATGGCTTTGGCGAGCGCATTGCCGTCCATGGAGGGCTTGGGTTGAATCTTCAACTCCGTATCCGTGAGCAGGATGATGGTAGTTGGCTGGTTGAGCCTGCCGCCATTGCGGAGGAGGTACAGCACGACGTTCTGGCGTTCGAGCTGCATGCTTTGAAAGGTGCAGTTGACCGCGTCAAGGAGGATGATCAGTTCTGCCGGCGGGCGGGGCGATGCTGCGTTGATGCCCGCGTGCTGGATGACCAGCAGCTTCTGAGGCTCGCGATTGTCGAGCAGATTGAAATCGAAGGGATCGATGTTGGTAACCGGATTCCCGGCCTTGTCTGCGATTTGAACGTCGAGCAGAATGTGTGCCTTGACCTGCTCCGGTTGACGAGTCTTCAAGGGCCTGACGGGAAGATTCTGGATGGGGGTGGGCAGCGGTGGCGGAGCGGTCTGAGCGATTGCCAGCCACGGAACAAGGGACAGCAAAGTAAACAGCAGGAAGGTGGTCGAAGAGGTTCGAGGGCTGCGCGGCGGGTGAGTTGGCACGATTGTTGTCACCGATATTGACCTGTCGGTTAAGCCGAATGATCACGCGAATTTTAGCATTGAGGCACCGCTGCGGGGCAAGCGCCGTCAGCCCCGGCAGCAGGAGCGCTTCAGTTGAATCGGCGGGCACTTGACCGACCCGTACGAACAGAACACGCAGCAGTCGCCCGCCTTCGGGCGCAGCACGGCCTTGCAGCCCGTGCACTCGTAGAAGAACTGACAGGCATCGGTGGGCATGGTCTCGGTCGCCGCATGGCCACACGCGGGGCAGGTCAGGATCGATTGCAGCACGAGTTTCGAGGGGACCGCCATGGGCAGGACGCTTCCTTATTGCAGGCTGGGCAGGACGGTCGAGTAACCGCAGAGAAAGAGAATGCCCAGGCCGCAGCTATAGATCGCGCCGCCCCAGATGAGCATCCGCGAGTAGATGGGGTTTTGCGCGGGCAGGCGAAAAATGCCCGTGAGCGAGGCCGTCATCAGTGTGTTCATCAGGATCAGGCCGCAGGCGAAGGCCACCAGTCCGAGCATGCCCTGGCTGGCGCCGCCAATCCGCGCGGCGAGAAAAAAGAGCATGAGCTGGCTGGGGGTCTCCGCGCCCACGCCGTGCAACATGCCGACCAGGAAGACAGCGCGTCCGTTGTACTTCCAGGCAAAGAGCGCGGGACGTTCGCAATCAGGCTGAAAGATCGAGAGCAGCTTCCACCGCAGCGTGCGGAAGAGATTGATCGCGGCTGCGTAGCGGCTCTGCATTCGGTGCGAATGGGGGTGGAAGATACCTGCAATGACGGCGACGCCGAGCAGGATGAGCGTGGCGCCGATCAGCCGCTCGGTGAGCCGATCCAGCCACCCAGGCAGCGGAATGTGAAGCTGGATCACCAGCACCCCGAGGGCGACCACGGTGAGCGCGTGGCCGAGCGCATAGAGCAGGCCCAGGCGCATGGCGCGCCAGCGGCTGCCCGGCATGGCTGTGATGTCGCCGATGGCGGCCAGGTGGTCGTAGTCGAAGCCATGACGCAGGCCGAGAACGAGACAGGCGGACAACGCCGCCTCCAGCTTCCAGTTCACAGGGAAACTCCTGAATGGGCCGGGAACAGCGCCTCTCAGCATCTTTCCATACCCGCGCGGGAAGGTCAAAAAGGCACCGCGACCGGCTCGCCGAAATCCCTTCGCCCGGAGGATTACACTACACTCAGGTGAACTTCGAGGGTACATCTTCGTCGCAGCTTGCGCTGGGCTTTGACTCCGACCGACGGCGCAGGCGCCTTGCGACGTGGCGGGTCAGCCAGCTCGTCGCCGAGGCGCGGGAGCTGGTCGAGGAGTCGCTCGGCGAGGTCTCGGTCGAGGGCGAGATTTCAAATCTCCGCCCCGCCTCCTCGGGTCATCTCTATTTCACCCTCAAGGACGCCGACGCGCAGCTTCCCGTGGTGCTCTTCCGCCGCCAGGCGCTGCTCCTGCGCTTCCGGCCCGAGGACGGGCTTCAGGTCCGCGCGCGGGGCAAGGTGAGCGTCTATGAGCAGCGCGGGCAACTCCAACTCGTCGCCGAAACGCTCGAGCCCGTCGGCGCCGGAAGCCTCCAACTCGCCTTCGAGCAGCTTCGCGACAGGCTCAAGGCGGAGGGGCTTTTCGAGGCCTCGCGCAAGCGCCCGCTGCCTGCCTTTCCACGCACGGTTGCCGTGATTACCTCGCCCACCGGCGCGGTCATTCGCGATTTTCTCAATATCGTCTCGCGGCGTCACGCCGGCTTGAATGTGCTCGTCATTCCAGTCGCGGTGCAGGGGGACGGCGCGGCCAGCGAGATTGAAGCCGCGCTGCGGGCGGCGAATGATCTGAGCCTCGATCCACATCGGCCCGTCGATGCAATTGTGCTGGCGCGCGGCGGCGGCTCGCTCGAGGATATGGCCGCCTTCAACAGTGAGCGCGTAGCCCGCGCCATTGTGGCCTCCGCGCTGCCCGTGGTTTCGGCCATTGGTCACGAAACGGATTTCACCATTGCGGACTTTGTTGCCGACCTGCGCGCACCCACCCCCTCAGCGGCAGCGGAGCTGATTACCGGCGCTCTGTTTGGCGTTGCGGAGCAGGTTGGCGAGCTGCGCCGGCGCCTCGATCGCGCAATTCGATTTCGGCTCCTCCAGGCTCGGCAGCAGTGGTCGCGCGTGCCGATCGCCCGCGTCGAGCAGCGCATGGCTGCCGCGCTCCATCGAAGACAGCAGAAGCTCGACGACGCGACCGGGCGGCTCGACCAGGCCATGCGCCAGCGCGTTGGCCAGCATCGGGAGCTGCTCATGGCGCTCACCCAGCGGATTCTCCGTCAGGATCCGCGGCATCGGCTTGGCCACATCAAAGAGCGTCTTGCCAGCCTGCGTGTACAGCTGGACTCTGCGGCGGATCGAAGACTCCAGGCGACCGGATTTCGACTCGATGCGGCGGAGAAGCGGTTGTTTCGCGCCGGGCCGACGCATCTTGCTGCGGCGCGATTCGAGCATGATTCGCTCCGGCTGAGGCTCGATGCGCTCTCCCCGCTGGCCGTGCTCGAGCGCGGCTATGCGCTGGTCGAGGATGAAGCGGGCGGAGTGGTGCGCGACGCGGCGCGCCTTGCCCCAGGGCAGAGACTGAAGACGCGCCTTGGGCGAGGGTCGTTCCAAAGCCAGGTTGGCGAGATTGTTTTGCATTCCGAAGAACCGGGGATGAACTCCGAGCGATGAGAAAGCTGTTTGGTACGGATGGAATTCGCGGGGTGGCTGGCGTCGCTCCGCTCGATGAAACGACGGTCTACGCAGTGGGGCTGGCTCTCGCCCATTCCTTGCGACCGCTGTCGATAACCCCGCGCGTGGTGGCTGGGCGGGATACCCGCGAGTCCAGCGGGTGGATTCTTCAGATGCTGGCGGCGGGGCTGCGCTCGGGCGGCGCGGAACTCGTCTCTGCCGGCGTATTGCCCACGCCTGCGGTCGCGTACCTCACCCGGCGGCACGGCTTTCAGGCCGGCGTGGTGATTTCCGCCTCCCACAATCCCTGGCAGGATAACGGCATCAAGCTCTTTGGCGGCGATGGATTCAAGCTCGCCGACGGGGTCGAGCTGGCCATCGAGGACGTTATCTTTCGTCATGCGATTACCGCCGTCGCGCCCCCGCTCGAAAGCCTGCCTGCGCTGATCGATGAGCCGAAGTATGCAGCGGAGTATCTCGGGTTTTTGAAGAGCCTTGTCCCAGGCCTGAGCCTCGCCGGCCAGCGCATCGTGGTCGATTGCGCTCACGGCGCGGCGACCGGCATAGCCCAGGAGTTATTCGGTGCCCTGCCCGGCAACCCGCCTGGCGGATTTGGCGGCGATCTCCTGCTGATCAACACCTCTCCCACGGGGAGGAATATCAACGACCACTGCGGGGCGCTCCATCCCGATGCCGTCGCCGCTGCCGTTGTCGAGCACCGGGCCGACCTTGGGATTACCCTCGATGGCGACGCGGATCGCTGCCTCTTTGCCGGAGCGCGCAACAATGTCATGAACGGCGACGCGATTCTCCTGCTCTGCGCGCGGGATATGGCCTCGCGGGGGCTGTTGACCGGCAACCTGGTAGTCGCCACGACCATGTCGAACATGGGCCTCGAAGCGGCGCTCAGACGATCCGGCATCGCCATGCTGCGCGCCAATGTAGGCGACCGCTATGTGCTCGAGACCATGCAGCAGCACGACGCCGCGCTCGGCGGCGAGCAGTCCGGGCATCTTCTCTTTCCCCATCTCGCCACCACCGGCGATGGATTGCTCACCGCGCTGGTCGTGCTCGAGACCCTCGCCCGCAGCGCCAAGTCCATGGAAGCGCTCACCGACGACCTGCGCGTCTATCCGCAGGTGATTGTCAATGTCAAGGTGCGCGAGAAGCTGCCGCTCCAGGGCTTTCCCGCCATTGCGGAGACCATTCGCCAGGCTGAGAGCGCGCTTGCCGGCACCGGGCGCGTCGTGATCCGTTACTCCGGCACCGAAGCCCTCGCGCGGGTGATGATCGAGGCGGAGAGCGAAGCCGCCATGCGTCTCCACGCCGAGGCGATTGCCGGGGCGATTCGCGCGGAGTTGGGGGCCTGACCGACGAGTCCGGCATGGCCACCGGATCACCGCGCCAGGCGACGTTTTATTCTGGAATTGTAGAGATCGAGTTATGCGGATTGGAGTAATTTTCGATGACCATCATTCGGCAGCAAGACTTTATCGCGAGCGTGGCAGCCGCCTTGCAGTACATCAGCTATTACCATCCTGTGGATTACATCCGTCCGCTGGCAAAGGCTTATGAGCGTGAGCAGTCCCCGGCGGCAAAGGACGCGATAGCGCAGATATTGATCAACAGCCGGATGTGCGCCGAGGGTCACCGCCCCATCTGCCAGGATACCGGGATTGTGAACGCCTTTGTGAAGGTGGGCATGGAGGTTCGCTTCGACGCCGACCTTGACCTCCAGGCAATGGTCGATGAGGGCGTCCGCCGGGCGTATCTCGACCCCGACAACAAGCTCCGCGGGTCCATCCTCGCGGACCCGGCAGGAGCGCGCAGGAATACCAAAGACAACACCCCGAGCGTGGTGAATGTCGAGTTGGTGCGCGGCAATACCGTCGAGGTTACCGTCGCGGCCAAGGGCGGTGGCTCCGAGGCGAAGAGCAAGTTCGTCATGCTCAATCCATCCGATTCGGTCGTCGATTGGGTGCTGCGGACGGTGCCCACCATGGGCGCGGGATGGTGTCCGCCGGGGATGCTGGGGATCGGCATTGGCGGCACCAGCGAAAAGGCCATGCTGCTGGCCAAGCAGTCCCTCATGGACCCGATCGATATTCAGGATCTCATCGAGCGCGGGCCAAAGACGCGCGCCGAAGAGCTGCGGATCGAGCTCTACGACAAAGTCAACCGGCTCGGGATCGGCGCCCAGGGGCTGGGCGGATTGACCACCGTGCTCGACGTCAAGGTACTCGATTATCCCTGCCACGCGGCCAACCTTCCCGTGGCCATGATTCCGAACTGCGCAGCCACCCGGCACGCTCATTTTGTCCTGGATGGCTCTGGGCCGGTCTATCTCGACCCGCCCTCCCTCGCCGATTGGCCCAGGCTGACCCATGACGTCTCCGGCGCGCGCCGGGTCAACCTGGATACCGTTACGCGAGCCGAGGCTACCACCTGGAAGCCCGGCGAGGTGCTGCTCTTGACCGGACGCCTGCTCACCGGGCGCGACGCTGCCCATAAGCGGATGACCGACATCCTCAGCCGGGGCGAAAAACTGCCCGTGGACTTCACCGACCGGTTTATTTATTACGTCGGTCCTGTAGACCCGGTCCGCGAGGAGGTGGTTGGCCCCGCAGGCCCCACGACGGCCACCCGTATGGATAAATTCACCCGCCAGATGCTCGCCGAGACCGGGCTGCTCGG
>JAJZFR010000334.1 GCA_021805265.1 Acidobacteriota bacterium
GTCGGCCGCGTAGCTCTGGTCACCGCCTCCGCACTCATACTGGCCAGCCTTTTTACCGCCTGCAATCCGGTCACCATCGACTATGTCTACGTAGCCGGAAGCAAGGCGAACCCCGGACAGGTCGAGGTCTTCGAGATTGACCGCGTCTCCGGCGCCATGAGCCAGATCGGCTCCATCGTCTCCTCCGGTGGCCCCAACCCGGTTTCGCTTGCCATTTCGCTTACCTATCACTACATCTACGCCGCCAATCAGGGCAACAATACCATCGTCCAGTTCAATATCAACCCGGACGGCACCCTCCAGCCTGGCCCCTCCGTTACGCTCGCCAGCGAAGGCCTCTCGCCCGTCTCCATCATCACCAACAACGCCGCCACGCTGCTCTACGTCGTCAGCAGCCTTCAGCCCGGCTGCACCACCGCGACCGCCGGAGCCGCCACCTGCAACGGCGGTGCGCTCGCCGTCTTTCCCCTTAGCGCCACCGGCGCGCTCGGCGCTCCCATCGCCAACGGAAACCTCAACTACTGGCCCATCGGCATCAACCCCACCGCTGTCGCCGCCTCCCAGGATGGCCTGCACGTCTACGCCACCACCTACGATCCAGCCGCCGGCCTCGGATACATGTATGACTACAACGCCACCCCCGCCGGCGTCCTCACGCCCGTCCCTGGCAGCCCCGAATACGCCGGCGTCAAGCCCTCCGGCATGATTGTTGACCCCACCAGCCGCTTTGTCTACACCACCGATTTCGCACAGAATGAAATCATCGCCTACACCATCGAGTCCACCGGCCTGCTCCTGCCCCTCATCAACGGTCCCTTCAAAACCGGCAACGAGCCTTCCGCTATCACCATCGACCCGCGAGGCATCTACCTCTACGTCTCCAACGAACTCGACAACACCGTCTCCGCCTACGAGATCACCCTCGCCACCGGAACCCCCACCGCCGCCGTCAACACCTCCGGAACTCAGGCCAACGTCACCGCAACCGCGCCCGTCTCCCTGGTCGTCGATCCCGGCTTCGGACGCTACGTCATGACCGCCAACTACCTCGACAACTCCCTCAGCGCCTTCCAGATCAACGGCAGCACAGGCACCCTAAGCCCCGGCCTCAACGGACCCTACCCCTCCGTCGCTCTGCCTACTTCGATCGTCTCCATACCGCGTGGCAACCACGCCATTCAGGTCAACCAGCGGTAACCCCCTGCCCGCCTGACACCGAACCATTACAATCCCCAACCATAACAATCCGGGTGCCCCCGGTCTCGCTTCTGAGACCGGGGATCAACCAACTCCCGAGTCTCCCGATCCACTCACACGGGTGCCCCCGGTCTCGCTTTTGAGACCGGGGAAAGTCGATCGCAAAACCCTCTCTGACCTGAAATCTCACCCACACCCCACAAGGGCAGCCCAGGCTGCCCTTCCCTTTTCCCTCAACCAAACAAACTGGAAATTTCCCCCCAACCCTGCGAAAATATCCCTGACACAACCCTCGCTCCCGGTGCCCCGATCCATGCCCAGAACGCCCACAATCAAAACCTTCCGTTGCCCCACCTGCCGCCAGCTCGTGCTCGCCTCCGGGGAAGACTTCCCCTTCTGCAGCGACCGCTGCCGCAAGATCGACCTCGGCAAGTGGGCCATGGGCGTCTACAAGATCAGCTCTCCCGTCCTCGATCCGGACCTCCTCGAAGACCTCGAGGGAAGCGGCAATCGCAATGAATGATTCCCGGAATCTCGACCTTCGATCCATCCGGAAAACGCCCTGGGCATGGACCGTAGCCACCTTCTTCGGCACCGGCCTGCTCCGGCCCGGACCAGGAACCTGGGGTTCCGTCGCCGCCACACTCCTTTTTTCCTCGCTCGTCGCCGTCTTCCATCCTCCCGCGCCCCAACTGCTCGCCCTCACCCTTGTCGGAATCCTCCTTGCCGTCGCCACAGGCATCCCCGCCGCAACCATCGCCGCCCGCGAATGCGCCGGCAAAGACCCCGGTTTTGTCGTCATCGACGAGGTCGCCGGCGTCTGGATCGCCCTCCTCGCAGCCATTCCCCACCCCGACTGGAAACACATCCTCGCCGCGCTCCTTCTCTTTCGCGCCTTCGACATCGCCAAGCCATTTCCTATTCGTCTCATCGAAAAACTCCCCGCCGGCTTCGGCATCGTCTGCGACGACCTCGCCGCCGGCCTGTATGCTGGGGCTGGAGTCCTGCTCCTCGCCCGCTGGCTTTAACCCCCGGCCCGCATCGGAAAAACTATGTCGCCGCTTCGAAAATCCACGCCCGCCATTGACCAGGTCACCCCCTCGGCTTCCCTGCCCGGTGCCGAGGTCGCCATTCTCGGCAAAAACCTTGGCCCGCACCACTACGCGCTGCCCACCCTCCGCGTCAACGGAATCCAGGCTCATATCTCCATCTGCCGCGCCGACCGCATCGTCTTTCGCATTCCAGACGACGCCGAAACCGGCATGATCGAGGTACGCGGCAGCGGGGACTCCAGCAACCATATCCCCCTGCGCATCGCCCGCCAGCTCTCTGACGGACTCCACCCCGTCACCAGCCCCGTCGTCAGCCGCTCCGGCATGATCTTCGCCACCATCTCAGGACCGCGCGGCAAACAGACTCCGGTCTCCATCGTCCGCATCAGCCCGGACGGCCTCGGCACGCCCTTCGTCAGCGGCATTCTCAATCCCACCGGCCTCGCCTTCAATCCCGATGGCGAGCTCTTCGTCTCCTCCAGAGCTGAAGGCACCGTCTACCGCATCGACGCCGGTGGCGAAGCCACCGTTTACGCCGAAGGCATGGGCGTCGCTACCGGTATCGCCTTTGACCCCGATGGCAATCTCTTCGTCGGCGACCGCTCCGGAACCATCTTCAAGATCGCTCCCGGCCACTCCGACCGCGCGCGACATATCTTTGTCTACGCCACGCTCGAGCCAAGTGTCGCCGCCTACCATCTCGCCGCAGGCCCCGATGGAACGCTCTACGTCACCGCCCCCTCGCTCACCTCGAACGACGCCGTCTGGGCCATTGATCGCGACGGCGCGGTCACTGCCTGCTTCCGTGGCCTCGGCAGGCCACAGGGCATCGCCCTCGATGCCGACGCCAACCTCTACGTCACCGCCTCACTCCACGGGCAGCGTGGACTCGTGCGCATTCACCCTCGCGAACCCAACGCCCCCGCAGAGCTGGTGGTCTCAGGGAACAACCTCGTCGGCGTCGCCTTTTCGCCCCTCGGCACCACCATCCTCGCCACCCATCACGCCGTCTACGAGGTCGAACTCGACGTTCCCGGCCTCCCTCCAACGGATTGAATACGCGCCCGAAAGGCAAAAGCCGAGCGCTCAGGAGCAAGCCATGAAATGTGAAATCATCGCCGTCGGCTCCGAGCTGCTCACTCCCTGGCGTCAGGACACCAACTCCCTCGCGCTCACCCGGATGCTCAACCAGATCGGCGTCTCCGTCGCCTTCAAGACCATCGTCGGCGACCGCCGCAACCATCTCGTCAGCGCCATTCGCACCGCCCTCGCCCGCGCCGACATTCTCATCGTCATGGGCGGCCTCGGACCCACCGAAGACGACCTCAGCCGCGAAGCCGTCGCCGAGGCCCTCGATCTCACCCTCCGCCGCGACAATGCCCTCATCGCAGCCCTCAGCATCCGCTTCGCCGGCCGCCCCATGACCGACAACAACCTCAAACAGGCCGACCTCATCGAAGGAGCCACCGTCCTCCCGAACGCCAACGGCACCGCTCCCGGCCAGTGGCTCGACACCGGATTCGCCGGTCACCGCAAGCTCGTCATGCTCGTCCCCGGACCGCCCGGCGAGTGCCTGCCGCTCTTTGCCGAGCAGTGTATCCCTCGCCTGCGCGAAATCATTCCCCTGCGCCACATCGCACACCGCACTCTCAAAGCGACCTTCATCCCCGAGTCCACCGCCGACGCGCTGCTCGCTCCCATCTACTCCACCTTCACCGATGTCGAAACCACCATCCTGGCGGGCAACTGCGAGATCCAGCTCCAGCTCACCTGCTCCAAACCCTCCCTCGAAGCCGCCCAACAACGCGTCGATACCCTCGCCAGCCGACTCGAAGAAGCCCTCGAAGAACACCTCTTCTCCTCGACCGGCGAAACCCTCGAACAGATCGTCCTCTTCTACCTCGAGCTCAAGCAGGAGACCCTGGCCGTCGCCGAAAGCTGCACCGGTGGCCTGCTCGCCCAGCGCATCACCTCCGTCAGCGGCAGCTCCCGCTCCTTCCTCGGCGGAGCCATCGTCTACTCCGACGCGCTCAAGACCGCCTTCTGTGCCGTCCCGCCAGCGCTCCTCGAACAGCACGGCGCGGTCAGCGCCCCTGTCGTCGAGGCCCTGGCCCAGGGCATTCGCCAGCGCACCGGCGCCTCCCTCGGCGTCGCCATCACCGGCATCGCCGGCCCCGGCGGCGGCTCCGAGGAAAAACCCGTCGGCCGCGTCTACGTCGCCCTCAGCGACGCCCATCGCACCCAATCCGAAGAATGCAACTTCCGCGGCGACCGTGACCGCATCCGCCTCTGGGCTACCCAGAAAGCTCTCGACATGCTCCGCCGCAGGCTGATGGCCTGATTCCCGGCCAGTCAACGGGCCCGTTGACTGATAGAAGTCGCACCCGCACGATACACCGATGAACTCCGATGCAATTCGGACCTCCATCGACCTGCCGCGCGATCTGCATCGACGCCTCCATGAGGCTGCCGCCAGAAAAGGCTGCTCCGCCCGCAAGCTCATCCTTGCCGGAATCGAGCGCGCCGTCGAGGAAACCAGGTCTTCCCGGCCCAGCCGGCGGCTCAGTCTCGATCCGCCGCTGATTCCCCTCGCTGGCCGACGCATCCGCGTCACCAACCAGGAGGTGTATGAACTGATTGAGTTTCCCTGACATCAAACTCAATCTCTCCCCAGCCAGCCCTGCATCCCTTACCGGAGCCAGCCCAGCCCGCGCAGCCAGTTCTCCAGCAACCCCGGCCACACATCCAGCGCTGCATTCCCCGAGCCAAGCCCGCTCCCATGCGCGCCATGGGCAAAGATATGCATCTCCGCCGGAACCCCGGCCTGGATCAGCGCCTGATAGAAATCCACCGCCTGCGTCACCGGAACCGTCTTGTCGTCCGTCGTGTGATACAGAAACGTCGGCGGCGTCTCGGCGCTCACATACCGCGCCGGAGTATACGCCTTTTCCAGTGCCGCGCATCGGTCCATCACGTCCATCAGCTTGCAGTAGCTCAGGTGCGAGGTATCCGGCGTCACCCCGCCCACCCACCCATAACCGAGTATCAGCGCATCCGGTCGGCTCGAAACCCGCGCAATCGGATCGCTCGCTGCAGCGTCCCCCGCAACGAACTGCGTCGCCGCGAGCGCCGCCAGATGACCACCCGCCGAAAACCCGATCACCGCAATGCGATCCGGCTGAATATGGTACAGCGCTGCCTCAGAACGCACCGTCTGGATCGCCCGCCGCGCGTCCGTCAGCGGCACCGGCAACAGATACTTCTTCCCCAGCCGATAGCGCAGCACAAACGCCGTAAATCCCCGAGCCGTAAACCAGTCGGCAACCTCGCGCCCCTCCAGAATCGCCGCCAGCCCCAGATACGCGCCTCCCGGCATCACGATCACCGCGTCGCCATTCCCCCGCCCCGGATGCGGCTGGAACACGCTCAGTGTCGGAATATCCTCGCAATCGCCGCCTTTTGCCTCCGGCGCGTCCCCCGGCCAAAGCCGAACCGTGCTCTGCCCCAGAAACGCGTTCGCGCTCTCCGCCTCCGGGCACGCCGCGCTCACCCGCAACGACCCGCCAGCCAGCACCGCCACCATAACCGCTAAAACCACTCCGCCATTCGCCCGCAATCGCTTCACCACCACCTCCGCAAACTAACCCTTGGCAAACTCCAGCGAATTATACCCAAACCACCTTGTGCCCAGGACGACCATCCCCAGCCTCGGCCACCAGACAGTCCACCAGACCTTCTCCATGCCCCGCCAGAAAGTACGCCGCGCCTATCGTCCGCTCCTGCAAACTTCCCCCCGGCGAAAGCGCCTGGCAGAGTGCCCCGGCGTCGCGACCAATCGACGACTCCCGCTGCAACTGGTACTTCGCCGCCATTCGTCGCAGCCGGTTCATCTGGTACCGCATCTTGCTCGCCGAAACATGCGCCGAACGGCCCAGGCTCTCGTCCATCGCCGCCATGTACTCGGTCAGCGCGGTCAGCTCTCTGTCCAGCGCACTTCCCGCCCCGGCCAGCAGCAGCTTGCCCTCGACAGGCATGGCTCGCGCCCCCAGCCGCTGCTTCAGCTCGTCTTCCTTCGCGCCAAAGACCGCTTCCGCCGACTGCCCGTGCCGCGCCAGCAGCTCGCCAACGGCTGGCTCAACCAGCGTCGCCGATAGCCGCGGCAACACCGGCGTCTTCCGACCCAGAATCCGCTCATACAGCACCGCCGACTGCGCAAAATAGGCAATCTCCGCCGGGCCGCCGACATACGCCGAGTTCGGCAGAATGAAATCCTGAAACACCGGACGCAGCAAAGCCGAGGGCGAAATCCGCTCCGGCTCCTCCGCCACAATTCCCAGCAGCTCGCTCGTCGTGTACGTCCGCCGACCCGCCTGCCACAGACCCTGCGGCTCACCCGTCGTAGCCTGAGTCCGCCGCAGCGCAACCCGTGCGCCCGTCTCCCGCTCCATCAAAAACAAAACGCTCGACCGCTCCCCGACCGCAACCTGCGCGTGGTACCCCGCCGCCACCAGTTCCCGGCCGCGCTCGGCAAGCGCCGCATGAAGCTCGTCGGCCCGCTCGATGGCAGCCCGGAAAACCGGTGCGCCAAGCCGATGCGCCGCCCGACCCGCCGGGTCCAGCGTCAGCAATCCATGGCTGGCAAACACCCGCCCATAAAACTCCGCAAACGCACCCGCCAGCGTATTTCCTGGCCGATACGCCGCCCTCAGCCACTCCCCCGCATCCGAATAACCCAGCAGCTCCTGCGCCGCCTCGACCAGTGGCTCAATCGAATGCCCCAGCACCACCTGCCCCACCGGAACCGCCTCCGCAGGGGCTTCCCCATAGGTCAGCCGCTCCAGCGTCCGCCGCCCC
>JAJZFR010000396.1 GCA_021805265.1 Acidobacteriota bacterium
CTGATCGCCTCCGGCTCGTGCACGGTCGAGCTGGTCTTCAAACCGTCGATCATTGGCGGGCGGCAAGGGTATTTCAATGTTTCGAGCACCACGAGCGGGATTGCCGAGGTCTCGACGCTGCTGATCGGAACCGGCCTCGAGGCAGCGCAACTCTCCTCGAACACGGCCTCGCTGAGCTTCCCGGCAACGCTGCTGAAACTGACCAGCGCGACCCAGACCGTAACCATCGCCAACTCCGGCCAATCGACCATCAACGACCTTGGCTTCGCCGCCAGCGGTCCTTTCCAGATTGTCACCTCGGCCACGACCTGCGGGGCCACGCTGGCCAGCGCGGGCAGTTGCGTGATCGGTGTGGCCTTTGCGCCCTCGGTGGTCAGCCCCACGGAACCGGTGACCGGAGCCTTGACGGTGAGCGCGCCCGCAGAGGCAGCCTACGGAACCGAACCGGTTACCGTGATCCTGAGCGGGACCGAGGAGATTCCGCCGTCGCTGGCGGCTTCGCCACAGTCGATCGTGCAGTTCCCGGTAACGTCGGTGAGTCTGGCGTCGCTGCAGCAGACGGTGACGGTGAGCAACCAGGGTACCGTTGGCACCCTCAGCGGAATCTCGGCCACGCTTCCTCAGGCGTCGATCGTGCTGGGCTATTCCCTGGGCACGAACAACTGCGGCACGACAGCCAGCCCGGTGTCGCTGGCGGCGGGTGCCAGTTGCACCGTTCAGGTGCGCTTTACGCCGGCCAGCCCCGGGCCGGTGACGGGCACGCTTGCGCTGGCGAGCGCCAATGGACCGTTGAACCTGACCCTGGTGGGCACCGGGTTCGACTTTACCCTGAGCGGACAGACGACCACGGCAAGCGTGGTTCAAGGCCAGACGGCCAACTTCACGCTCTCGCTTCAGTCCTTCGGAGCGACTTCTGGGGTGTTTACGCTGACCTGTCCTTCGGCCCCGGCCGGGATGCTTTGCCTGTTCAATCCGTCACAGCCCACGGCTTTGCCGGTTGGCGCGCAGGCGCAGTTTGCGCTGGCGATCTCGACGGCAGCGCCGGTGAGCGGGACTCCCGGCGACAAGCCAGCCAACCGGAGTGGCGACAAGAGCGCCGGGATTTTGACGCGCGGTTCGGTGCTGCTGGGCGCGATGATCCTGTTGCCATGGATGAGCCGCCGCAGACGGCTGCGTTCGGGGGTGTGGCTGGGAGCGCTGGCCACGCTGGCTGCGCTGAGCCTGTCGAGTTGCGCGGGCGCAGGCGGCTCGACGACCCAGTTGAAGACCGGCGGCGGGGCGACTGCGGGAACGTATACCGTCGAGGTCACGGCCACCAGCCTGGGCATCTCGCACACCACGGACATTACGCTGGTGGTGAACTGAAGCGGCGCTCAGGATTGCCGGAAGGTTAGCAGTTCCACCGTTACTGTGCCCGAGCCAGAATTGCGAGGTGCAGCTTTTCTCGAGGGAAAGCTGCATGAATATCCACTCCCGCCGGGTATACCTACTGTGGAGCTGCTTTATCTGGACTGGTACTCGGCGCTGGCCTGTTCGTAGGTGAGGCGGAGATATTTGTGGGGATTGACCGGGACATTGTTGATGCGCACCTCGTAGTGGAGGTGGGGTCCGGTGGAGCGTCCCGAGTGACCAACGTAGCCGATGATCTGTCCTCGAGTCACCTGCTGTCCCTCGAGGACAGCCATGGATGAAAGATGGCCGTAAGTGGTCTTGACCCCGTGGCCATGGTTGACGATGACCTGTCGTCCGTAGCCATTTTCGAGCGCGGCTGTCTCGACGACGCCGTCGCCGGTGGCGCGGACCGGAGTCCCGTTGGGAGCGGAGATGTCGATTCCGGCGTGGAAGGCACCCTCGCCGTTGAAAGGGTCATCGCGCTCGCCGAAGCTGGAGGTGACCGGGCCTTCGATGGGCCACAGGGAGGGGAGATTGGCCAACTGGGTCCAGTCGGTGAGGCCAGCGGATAGATCCGGGGCCAAGCCAGTCTGGAGCGCTCTCGAGACACGTCCGGAAAGCGCCTGAGCGCGCAGGGCATAGAACTGATCGAGCGAGAGCGCGACCTGCTGCTGGCTCAGAGTGTCGCTGGTTTCAAGCGAAGCCGGCGTGGCGGCTGCGGCGACAGCAGCGCGACCGTGGCCCGTGTGATTCTGCTTGAGTCCGTAGATGGCCGATACTTCGCCGGCAATGGCACCAAGCGAGGCCACCTGAACATCGCGCTCGTGGGCGACCTGGGCCATCTGCTGATAGTTCTTGCGCAGCACCTCGCGCTGCTGGCGGAGCTGGTTGAAGCTCTCTGTCTTGAGCAACATGCGGGTATAGGAGCCGGCCAGCCCGGCGATGGTGAAGGCACCCACCAAGGCCGCCGCCACGAAGCCATAGAAGTACCGCATGGGCAGGGGAACCTTACGCACCCGACCCTCTTCATCCCGAGCTACCAACAGAATGTAGTAATGTTTTGACCGCATACAAGAATCTTTCGTTGCAATGTTCGCGTACTAGGTTCGCGCACTGGGTTCGCGCACTGGAACTTGTCTCGCGCCCGTTTTCAAGGCTGCCCGTTATTAAGGCTGAAAGCTGAAATAGCCCAGCATCGTGCGACGGCCAGGACTGTAAGCCAGCCACAGAATCGCTCCCGTAATTGTAGAGCATTTGGCGAGTCCGGTTGCATCAAAATTGGACATATCAGAGAGCGAAATCACGAATGATCGACGATCGAATGCCGATTTGAAACCGGTGTCATTGTAAGTCAAGAGGCTGCGAGAGTATTTACCAGAAAATACACAGAAGGTTACCTTAACCGAGGGGCGGTCTGCCGTCTATGCTCTTCGCAAGGGGCAGTCGTTGGTCAAGTTGTTGAAAATACGTTTGGGATGAGCGAAGCGTAGTTGATTGGCGAGGGTGAAGGCAGCACCGCAAGCGACAGGGCGCCGGTTACGGTTCGCTGTAGAAGCCGGCGCGGGTGCGGACGGTGAGGCCGGGTTTGTCCACGGTGATGGTGAGGCTGTGGTATTGGTCCGGCAGGGGATCGATGGGGGTTGCGAAGGCGAGGAAGTAGTTCTTGTTGACGTCGTGCATGCAGTTGGCGATGGTGCCGGAGAGGCTGGTTTCGCCGGAGTAGGGCAGGACCAGGCCACCGCTGTTTTTGGCGAGGACTTCGACGGAGATATTGCCGATGTCGGCGTCCTGGGGTCGTATGACGGGCTTGAGGTAATCGACATACTTATCCCAGTCAACGGTGCGGAAATCGGGAGTTCGCGAGGGGTCAATGGCGTAGAGGGTGAGGCGGGCGTGACGCATGCCGTCCCAGGCGGTGGTGATGCCGCTGAAGTAGGCGGTGGCCTCCTTCTTGCTGGACCAGGTTTCCGTTCCGATCATCATGGGCCAGCCGCGACCGATCCAGAAGACCATCTTGTGTCCGGGGATGGTGGCCTGCTGGGCGATGAAGGAGCCGAAGGTGTTGAGAGAGAGCTGCATGCGGTCGGTGAGGTTGTAGAAGCCTTCGAGCTTGAGGAATGGGCGCTGGCTGGCCTCTGACTTTTCGAGCTGGACGGCGAGCGCGTTGCCGTCGGTGGAGGGTCCGGCGGCGAGGACTGCTCCGTGAGCGTTGAAGAGGTAGACGGCGACGGGAGTGGGGAGCGCGCCGTTATCGAGGCGGAGGAACTTTTCGACAGCCTGGCGGACGTAGGCGATGAGAATGTCGGGGGTGTTGACGTTGTCGATGACGATGGAGACGGTGGTGGCGGGCTGCGATTTGGGTGAGTTGGCGGCCGGGCTTGCGACCGGCGTGGCTTGGGCTGCGGGCGCTGCCTGAGCCGCAGGCGCTGCTTGAGCCGCGGGCGCTGGATAGAAGGCGAGGATGGGCCGCGGGACGCCGTTGTCGAGGATGGTGAAGTCCGATTTCTGGAGGTCGGTGACGCGGTGGCCCTGGGCGTCGGTGACGATGAGGTCGGTGGCGATGAGGTGGAAGGCGGGCTTTTTGGCTGGCTGCTGGGCTTGCTGGGCGTGCGCGAAAGAGGCCAGGAAGAGCAGCGGGAGGGCCAGTGCGGCAGAGGGTCGGAACTTCGGGGAGCGTGTCGGGCTGGAGCAGATCAGGTTGGAGCAGATTGCGCTGGAGGCTGTCAGTCGGGAAAGTATCGGGGTCATGCGGAATTCCTCGATTTCGAGAATCTTTTGCGCGTTGGCGGGAGCGTTGGCGAGTCAGGGTTCCGGCCACGGGCAAGTCTATAACAAATCTCAGATGGTTTGAACCCGTTCGAGCGCGCGGGGTTGCGCTCGGGGGAAGGAATCTTCGGGTAGAGTTTTGACAGGGCCAAGTTACGGAGGATAAGGGTGGAGACAGGCGGCGAGGATGTGCTGGTGGTGGTGGACGTGCAGCGGGATTTCTGCCGGGGCGGGGCGCTGGCTGTCGCGGACGGCGACGCGGTGGTTGAGCCGGTGAACCGGCTGATGGAGCGCTTCGAGTGCGTTGTGCTCACCCAGGACTGGCACCCTGCCGGGCACGGCTCGTTTGCCGGGATGCATGCGGGTCGGTCAGCGTACAAAACGGTGGAGCTGAGCTACGGGCAGCAGACGCTGTGGCCGGCGCACTGCGTTCAGGGGACGCCGGGGGCGGAGTTTCATCCGGAGTTGCGGGTGGATCGGGCGCAGTTGATGGTGCGCAAGGGATTTCGGGCGGGGATTGATTCGTACTCGGCGTTCCGGGAGAATGATCGGCAGACGGCGACGGGGTTGGCCGGGTATCTGCGGGAGCGCGGTTTGCGGCGGGTGTTTCTGGCCGGGCTGGCGTATGACTTCTGCGTGGGGTATTCGGCGCTGGACGCGCGGGAGCTGGGGTTGGAAGCGTGGGTGGTGACGGATGCCTGCCGGTCGGTGGGGTTGGCGGGGAGCGTGGCGGCGATGGACCGGAGCCTCGAGCAGGCAGGGGTGGGGCGGGTGACAGTGGCGGAGTTGGGGGCGGAGTAGGGGGCGGAGTTGATCGGTTGAAGCGGACTGACACAAGGGTGCATCGAAGACTATGATGAAGGCTGCGGGCCGCGCGTCAAGTGTGGCCCACGGGCAATGGAGAGACAGTATGGCACTGATGAGAACATCGAATCCGGCATTGAATGAACGGCAGTTTCGCGGCGGCGGCAATATGGGTGGATACCCGATGCAGCTCGGCGAGACGATGACGCTGAACGGCACGGTGAACAAGACGGGCATCCTGCTGGTGTGCGCGATGGCGACGGCGTACTGGACGTGGGAGCAGTTCCTGGCGACGGGGAACCCGGCGTCGGTGAGCGGCTGGATGATGCTGGGGCTGATCGGCGGGCTGGTGCTGGCGATGGTCACCATCTTCAAGAAGGAGTGGGCGGGCGTGACGGCTCCGGCGTATGCGCTGTGCGAGGGCCTGGTGCTGGGCGGGCTGTCGGCGATGTTCGAGGCGCGCTGGCCGGGGATCGCGATCGAGGCGGTGAGCCTGACCTTCGGAGTGCTGTTTGTGCTGCTGTTTGCGTACCGCTCGAGGCTGATCCGGGTAACGCAGAAGATGCGGCTGGGGATTGTGGCGGCAACCGGCGCGGTGATGCTGTTTTACCTGGCGCAGATGGTGCTGGGACTCTTTCATGTGCGGTTCACGACGCTGAATGGATCGGGGCCGCTGAGCATCGGGATCAGCCTGGTGATTGTGGGCATTGCGGCGATGAACCTGGTGCTGGACTTTGACATGATCGAAACCGGTGTGCGGGTGGGCGCGCCGAAGTATATGGAGTGGTACGGCGCATTCGGGCTGATGGTGACGCTGGTATGGCTGTATATGGAGATGCTGAGCCTGCTGTCAAAGCTGAACAGCCGGAGGTAATTCGGAAGCCTGGCCGGAGGGTTGAGATGTGGAGTCCCATGTCCGAAAATCCGGACATGGGGCACCCCGGTTCTGTTGTCGCCAGCCCTGATTCTGTTCCCGTTACCCCGGTTTTGATGTCGCCAGGCATGGCTGTTGATGGCAGCCTGGGGGGTGGAGCACGGCTCAGGTGCGCGGTTGGCTGGGTAGGGGAGGGCGGGAATTGTTGGAATTTTCTGATTTTCGCTTTTTATTCTCGTAATGGTCGCCGTGTTGCTGCTAGAATTCCGATGAACCGCAAACAATTTTCCGGGCGAATCGTGCAGCAGGCGCGAGGGTCGGGGAGTTGCAGAGAGAGACAGGAGACCCATCCCCATGGCAGCAGCCGATGACCGGGCGCGCGCGGTAGAGAGTGCGCTTTCGCAGATAGAGAAGCAGTTTGGCAAAGGTTCGATCATGCGGCTGGGGTCGCGGGACGCGATTGTGCCGATCTCGGTGATCTCGACGGGTTCGATCAGCTTTGACGCGGCGCTGGGCGTGGGGGGAGTTCCTCGCGGTCGTGTGATCGAGATCTTCGGGCCGGAAAGCTCGGGCAAGACGACGATCACGTTGCAGATCATTGCGGAGGCGCAGAAGGCAGGCGGTCTGGCGGCGTTTGTGGATGCCGAGCATGCGCTGGACCCGACCTACGCGAAAAAGCTGGGTGTGGACACGGACAACCTGCTGATCTCGCAGCCGGACTACGGGGAGCAGGCGCTGGAGATTACCGAGGCGCTGGTGCGTTCGGGAGCGATCGACGTGCTGGTGGTGGACTCGGTGGCGGCGCTGGTGCCCAAGGCGGAGCTGGATGGGGAGATGGGCGACTCGCACGTGGGTTTGCAGGCGCGGCTGATGTCTCAGGCGCTGCGCAAGCTGACGGGCACGGTGTCGAAGTCGCGGACATCCTTGATCTTCATCAACCAGATACGGGAGAAGATCGGGGTGATGTTCGGGAACCCGGAGACGACGACGGGCGGTCGGGCGCTGAAGTTTTATTCGTCGGTGCGGATCGATATCCGGCGCATTGCTGCGGTGAAGGAAGGCGATGTGGTGGTGGGTTCGCGGACGCGGGTGAAGATTGTAAAGAACAAGGTCGCGGCGCCGTTCCGCGAGGCGGAGTTCGACATTCTTTACGGCGAGGGAATCTCGCGCGAGGGTGACGTGCTGGACCTGGCGGTGCTGCACAATATCGTAGAGAAGTCGGGGGCGTGGTACAGCTACTCGGGCGAGCGGATTGGCCAGGGGCG
>JAJZFR010000087.1:0-2233 GCA_021805265.1 Acidobacteriota bacterium
TCAACGATCCTGTCCCGCAGCCCGTTCTCCACCTCGACGCCAACGCCATCGAGTGGCCCGCGCTGCTTGCCCTGCTTGCCGCCTCCGCCGCCTCCCAGCCGGGCCGCGAAGCCATCTACGCCCTTCATCCCTCGCTCAGCCAGCCCTGGATTCTCCTCCAACACCAGCTCGTCGCTCAGCTTGACCTGTTCCTCGCCAACGCCTCCGATCTCCCCTCGCTGGCCGGCCTCTTCGATCCCACCGATCTCCTGGCCAACGCATCCATCCCCGACGCCGCCCTAGACGCGCCCGACCTCGTCGCCATCGCCCGCCTCGCCCTTCAGCAGGCCAACTGGCGCGAGGCCATCCACACCGCGCCCTCCGCTCTGGCCGCACGCATTCCCGACCTGCGTGAACTCACCCAGCCGCTCTCCGGCTCCTTGCTCGCCCTCGCCGAATCCATCCAGAACAAATTCCTCCCCGACGGCACACTCCACGACCACGCCAGCCCCGAACTCGCCCGCATTCGCCGCGAACAGCTTCGACAGCACCGCCTCATCCAGGATTCCCTCCGCTCCGCGCTCCGCCGTCTCTCGGAAGAAGGCCACGCCCAGGACGAGCTCATCACCGTCCGCGGCGACCGCTTCGTCATCCCCGTCAAAGTCGAGCAAAAACGCCGCCTCTCCGGCGTCCTTCACGGAGCCAGTTCCTCCGGACAGACCGTCTTCCTCGAACCCCTAGAAACCATCGAACACAACAACGAACTCGTCCGCCTCCTCGAAGAAGAACAGGCAGAAATTCATCGCATCTTCGTCGCCCTCACCCGCCTCGTCGCGCAGCACTCCCACTCCCTCGCCTCCGGCGCGCGCATCCTCACCCTGCTCGATTCCCTCCACGCACGCGTCCGCTTCGCTCGCGACTTCCGCGCCATCCGGCCCACATTCTCCCACCACCCCGACTCAGACCTTTTCAGCCTCAAGGACGCCCGTCACCCTCTGCTCGAAGATCGCCTCCGCTCGACCGGCGCGGCCATCGTTCCGTTCTCGCTCGCCCTTGACCGCGATCATCGCCAGCTCATCCTCTCCGGCCCCAACACCGGCGGCAAAACCGTCACCCTCAAAACCGCTGCCCTTCTCGCCGTCATGGCTCAGTCCGGCATTCCCGTTCCCGCCTCCGCCGCCCAACTGCCCATCTTCACCGCGTTCCTAGCCGACATCGGCGACGCCCAGTCCATTCAGCAGGCGCTCTCCACCTTCTCCGCGCACATCACCAACATCACCCGCCTCGCCGCGCTCGCCACCCAACCCGACCAGAGCGCAGCACTCGTCCTGCTCGACGAACTTGGCTCCGCCACCGACCCCGACGAAGGCTCCGCCCTCGCCGTCGCTATCGCCGACCACTTCCGCCTCACCCCAGCCTGGTCCATCATCACCACCCACCACACCTCGCTCAAGGTCTACGCCGCCAACACCCCTGGAGTGCTCAACGCCGCCGCCGGTGTCGATCCCGACACCCTCGCTCCCAACTATCAGCTTCGTCTCGGTGTTCCCGGCGTCTCCGCAGGCATCGCGACCGCTGAGCGCCTCGGCATGTCCCAGGAAATCGTCGCTGGCGCCAAAGCCCGTCTCGGCTCCCAGCAACTCGACATCGCCCGCTTCCTCGACGCAATCCACGCCCAGCTACTCGCGCTCGAAGAGGACCGCAAAGCCGCCCGAGCCGAGCAGTACGCCCTCAACCAGGAGCGCGCCCGGCTTGCCCGCGAAGGCGACGCCGATCTCAAAAACCGCTCCCGCGCTCTCGAACTCGAATTCGCTTCCCTCATCCGCGACTTTGAATCCCAGATGCGTCAGGCCATCGCCGCCATCGACGATAAATCCGTGCAGCTCAAGCTCTCCAAAGACTCTCAGCGCCGCATCGAACGCCTCCGCGCCGAGTTTGAAGGCCAGTTCCGCTCGACCGTCGCCGCGCTCCGCTCGCCATCCGGCCCGGCCGGCGAAACTCCCAGCGCACACGACTCCGTCGCGCCGCTCTCCCCTGGCCGGCAGGTACACATCAAGAGCCTCAACAAGGCAGCCACCATCCTCCGCCACGTTGAAAAAGACCTCTACGAGGTCACCCTCGGCGCGCTCAAAATGCGCGTCAAACGCAACGACATCGCAGCCGCCGTCCCCGACAATCCTTCGTCTTCCCCGCTCCTCGCCGTCCGCAGAACCTCCGGCGTCACCGTCACCGCCGCGCACTCCGACTCCATCCC
>JAJZFR010000087.1:2333-7090 GCA_021805265.1 Acidobacteriota bacterium
CCACGCGCGCCCATCTTCAACACCACCCCGCGCACACCGCGACCCTGCAACTCAGCAGCAGCAGCCGAAGCATCCCCCGACCCATGTCCCAGATAAAACGCCGCCTCCGTCTCGTTCGGCGTCATCCAGCTCACCATCGGAAAAAGCTCCCGCGGCAGCTCCCGCGCCGGCGCCGGATCCAGCATCAACGGCACCTCCGCATCGCGACAAATCTCCGCCACCCGCATCACGCTTTCCAGCGGAATCTCCAACTGCGCCAGCACCATCCCCGCCCCGCGAATCCGCTCCGCCTGGCTATTCACAAACTCCGGCGTCACCGCGCCATTCGCGCCGGAAACCACCACGATGCTGTTCTCGCCGGTCTCCGCCACCGTAATCAGCGCCACGCCCGAAGCCCCGTCCACCGTCCCCACGCCCGCCGCGTCCACTCCTGCCGCTTCCAGTTGCGCGCGTAACTCGCGTCCCATATCGTCCGCGCCCACCATCCCCACCATCGCCACCGGATACCCCAGCCGCGCCACCGCCACCGCCTGGTTCGCGCCCTTCCCGCCGGGATTCGTCCGAAACCCCGTTCCCAGCACCGTCTCGCCCGCCGCCGGAATATGCCTCGCCAGCGCCACCAGGTCCATGTTGATGCTCCCCACCACCACAATCGGCTTTCCACTCATCGCAATCAACCTCGCTTACGGAACCTCTGAACAAGCATCGTTTCCTGAAAGGTACGGGCCTTAGCTCCTGAGGCAAGGCATAAGAACTGAATCAGAGGCGCCTTAAAACTTCCCGTAAAGCGGAGCCAGCGCCACCAGCGTCAGCCCCGCCAGGAACAACACAAACATCCACCCCAACAGCCGCCGCGCCGCGCGCGGCGCGCCAGCAAACTCGCCCCACACAAACACCCCCCACGCCGCCGTCACCATCGTCGCTCCCTGCCCGATCGAGTACGACACCGCCGGCCCCACCATCCCCGCCCGCGAAGCCACAAAATTCAGCGTCGCTCCCACGCACCAGATCAACCCACCCACCACGCCCCACAGATGCCACCGCGCCGGTGCCGTCCAATACCCCGCCATCGACACCCGCGCCTTCCCGTCCAGCGGCCACCGCATCAGCAGCCCATTCACCGGAATCGCACACAACAACACCCCCACCGCAAACAGCAGCGCCGCCGCATAAGGCCCCGCCGCGCCGCTCGATCCCGACCCGGAAGCGCCGCCCGTCATCGACCGCGACACAAACGGATAAAACGTCCCCATCAGCAATCCCGCCACCAGGCTCAACCCGATCCCTCGCAGCGTCGCCCGCTGCCCGCCCGACTCGCGCCTCCGATACGCCGCCGCGTCGCACACAATCGCCGCCGCCACCAGCCCCACCCCGCCAAAAAGCATCCACGGATTCCCCGCCGGTGCCAGCAGGTAACTGCTCACCGCGCCCACCACCAGCGCCAATCCAATCCCGATGGGAAACGCCACCGCGAGGCCCGCAATCTCGATCGCCGCAACCAGCAGCAGGTTGGCGATGTTGAAGTCCGCACCGCCCGCCAGCGCCAGCACGATATGCCGCCCATCCACCTGCATCAGGTCCGCCACAAACCCGCGCCCCGCCCCGCCATCACTGCCCAGCGTCAACCCCAGCAGCAACGCCCCGGCGATCAGACCCAACGCATAATCCCAGTAATAAAGCTGAAACCGATACCCCGGCGCCAGCTTCATCGTGTTCGCCCACGAACCCCAGCAAAGCATGGTCAACACCATGCATCCCAGCGCTACTCCATAACTCCCCGGTTCAAACATCGCGAGTCCATCCCTGCCCCGCGCTCGACCGGGACATGTCATGTCCTGCCGAGCGCAGCCCACCGCTCGCGCCCATCCTCTCAGTTCCCCCGCCCTTCGCGCAAGGATGACCACGCCAAGGTGCTACCCAAACGTTGGATCGTCGAACGTACCCATGACTGACTCCACGACGGACTTGGCTACTGTTCTTTCAGCACTGCCGAAGGAGAAACTGAAACGGCTGCTTTAGCCGGAAGCAGAGACACGCAAAGGGAGGCCACGACGCATCCGAGCAGGATAAGGGCAGACCTGCTGGTTGACCAGGAAAGATCCCCAAGATAGTTATGGAATGAGATATGTGCGAGGAACGGCCAAAAGATCACGGAGGATACAGCGGCAAGGGTTGCCGACCAGGCTGCGCGCCATAGAACAATCTTTCGAATATCCCACGGCGACGCACCGAGACAAATCCGAATGGCGATTTCTCGATTCCGTGCTTGCACATGGTACCTGAGTGCACCATAAAGGCCGATGTAGGCAAGAAATCCCATGATAAGTGCACTGAATAAGGAACAATATATCCGTTCTTTATCGGGCCGTATCGAGGTCTGGAGTGATTCCCAGACATCGGTGCTGCCAGAGACCTTCAGATCGGGAATAGTCATGGATACCATTGTATTGATCGCACTTTGGAGATCATTCAATGGGACAGTCCCGTTAACGATCAGACACGACGTCACAGTAAATACCGGGGAAGTGATGGACGAAAAGAATGCTGGGTCCGGAGTGCTTGACGGACCCGATAAATGAATATCTTCAATAACTCCAACGACCCTGGCAGGATATGTAAACGAGTTCCATCCTGCGAATGAAGGATACATTATATTCACCCGCTGATCGACCGGATCCTCCCCTGGCCAAAGTTCACGCGCCAGCACGCCGCTGATGACAATTTCATTGTCTGCGCTCAGCGCCCCATGCCAGGCAACTGTCCGACCTCTGACGATATGACTACCAATCGTTTTGAAGTAACTCGGGCTGACGCGCATTTCGTATGCATTTCGAGGTTTCTCGCTCAAGCTATCCGGGCGTTGTAACTGCACAGTGTAACCCTCTGGTTCGAGTGGGGCATCGGAAGCAAAAGCAGCGCTCTGGACTCCAGGAATCTCTTTTGCTTTCTCCAGAATTTGCGTGATTGCCGCATAGGAAGGGAATGAGCTTTTTCCGTCAGAGGTAAATGTTTGCGTCTGGTTACGTGGTTCCAAATAGACAACTTTGAGATGATTTGGGAAATATCCAAGTCGGGTATGGATGGCTGCCCAACTCGAAGAAAGAACCATGCCGGATAGAACCCAGATGCATCCACATAATGCGATTTGAACAATGACTGGAATCTGAAGAAGAAGTCCACCGCGTAATGTCGTTGAATGCCCTGAACGTGGTGCTCCAATATCTTTAAATACTCCGACAATTGGAAGCAGCGCTACCAGAACCGTTAGAGCAAAGACAAAAGGAATCTGTATTGCAAATGCCAGAAAGTTAGTTTGCCACGATCCATGAACCATATTGCCGAAAACGCTTGGAATGGAATACGCAGCTCTAAACCCAATGAAATAAACGATACCGGAACCAATCAGGCTGACCAGCATCATCATGGCCGGTCCTATGGATAGATCGACTAACAGTCCCTTGACATTGGCTCCCAGTGCTCGTTTAAGTCTTACTTCGTCGATGTAGCGCGGAACACGCGCGAGAAGCAGCAAGGAATAATTCAGGCTGGTGAGTACTGTCAAAGCACAGGATAAGAAAGCGCCCAGCCTTAACCATCTACGCATCTTCTCGTCGCGAAGTGGATCTCGTGTTACTCCCTGCGCAGAATGCAGAGCCAGGTCTTCCTTGCTACGTCTTTTCAGGAATTCATCGAGACGCTTCGATAGCTCATTGGAGGAGATATGACTGGAAGCAGCAAGCACGTAAAAGCTTGATATATCTTTCCACGCGTCTGCCCGGGCCTGAACTTCCTGCGGAACCTGCATCAACAATGGAATAATGCTCTGAGCCGAGACCCACGCGTCTGTGGAGTCTCCTAGCGCACCTGCAAATTGTGGAGGCGCTACGCCAATGATTTCAAAGGATGTTCCATTCAGAGCGATGTATTGCCCCAAGGCTCGGGATGGCGCACCAAACAGGCTATTCGCCGTAAGATAGCCAAGGATGATCCGATGCTGTGCGGGCAGTTCTGCTTCGAAACTGGTAAAGCTCCGACCAGCAACGAGTGGTTCCGTAAAATTCGAGAAAAAGCCGTCAGAAATTGCCGCTACTTTAAGGGAATGCGATCTGCCATCCAGCACCGCTTTAACATCTATAGGGGTGCTATAAGCCGCAAAAAACGTCTGTTCCCCAAATGAATCTCTGAGTTTCTCGAACTTTCGCCATGAAGTCGGAGTATATCCTCCATCACCTGTTTCTTCGGCAACAGTGGCATATCCGATATGCCTCATTCCTGCTGCAACAAGTGAGGAAGATGCAAACAAAAGCGAGAGAGCCAGCGCCGATGCCCCAACGCCGATAGCCAGGATGACAACACCTGCAACCGTGAGCACTTTAGCACTTCGGAAAAAACGCCGAATTTCGATCATAACCATTCTGCGCCCCTCCTCTCACTGGAACTGTAGACGACATCATCGGTGAACGACTTGAAGAGTCAGTAGATTGATCCCGTCTGACTGCAACTTCGACTGTCGAGCTGACAGAACACCATCCAGAATTGAACACCCATGGCAGCCGTCCATAGAAACAGAAATGATCGCATAGTTAGGATGCTCAAGTATCTCTGATTGGTGCCGTTGAAACTCGGGTATTGCCTGAAGAACAGATGCCAGCGAGGACGTTGTTGCTATCGGCGACCGTCCAGCCATGTCGTCGGGAAACTGGCTGATGACTTGCGCACTTTTCGCATTGTCATAGGATGAGTAAATTAACTGCCCT
>JAJZFR010000089.1 GCA_021805265.1 Acidobacteriota bacterium
GCGTAACGTGGCTCGTCGGCTCCGACCAGCCCGAGGCCGGCTCCGCCGAGGATGGGGGTGGTGCCGTAGAGGGTGAAAAAGGCCATGAACAGGAGCAGGCTTGCGACCTCCCACCGGGTGGTGGAGTCGGGCATGCGCAGCCATGCTGGCCGAGCCTTGGGGGACGAATTGGATGGGGGCAGGGGCATCACGACTGGTTTCCCAGGAGAATGGCTGGTCTCAGGGTACAAAAGCATTCACGGCCACAGATGGGGGTCTGTCCCGAACCTTAGGCTACCAGATTTCTGGCGGAGGTTCGCGGCGGTGGATTTTTGCGGCGCTGAAAGCGTGGAACTAGCTGTGGCGTTTCCATGGATCGTGAACTTTCACTGCAATATCGCTTACGTCGGCGATATTGCGCGTGACAAAGGTGAGTCCGTGGATGATTGCCGTTGCGGCGAGAAGAGTATCGACGACCGGCCTTGGACGCTCCGCAGAAAGCTGTCCCCACAGCTTAGTGGTTGCAGCGTCGAGACCGAGAATACGATCCGCGAAACTGAGCTCGAGACCATCGATCCAGGAGGCGATCCGTTCGGCGGCATCCGGGTCGGATCGGCGCTTGATGACGACGCCTTTTCTCAGTTCTCCGAGGGTCAGGACGCTGAGGAAGAGCGCTGTCGGCTCGGTCGAGGAAAGAAAAGCCATCACGTGCGCATCGGCTTGTCGTTTACGCGTTTCAGAGAGCACATTGGTGTCGAGCAAATAGCGAAGCGGGGGTTTCACAGGGGAATCTCGCGCCCGGTATCGCGGTCGCGTTCGATTTCAAAGCTGTCCACTTTGGGACCACCGAGGAGGTAGGCCCTGAGGTCCGGTTGATGGGCCGTAATGGCCCGGTAATCGGCGATGGAGAGCAGGACGGCGCGCTCGGTGCCGTGGCGAGTAAGGATCTGTGGTCCTGCGGTGTGGGCGGCTTCGATGACCTCGCTCAAGCGGGTCTTTGCTTCGTGTAACTGCCAGATGCTCATGGGCGCGTCCTGACTATAACAACTATAATTATAGTCGATATAGTCCTATCACGCTCTGGAATCCAGCAAAGTCAACTCTTGTTCCGGGAAAGTATCCGCTCAATCTGGTTGCAGGCGACCGCGAGCGCGTCTTCGGCTTGAATGCGGGCTGCGAGGTGTGCGGCGGTGGCGGCGAAGTTTGGATTTTGCAGCAGAAGATCGAGTGCAGAGGTGGCGGATTCCGGGGAGTAGCGGCTGCGGGCGAGGGAGAGTCCCGCACCGAGGCGCTGGACGCGAGCGGCGTTGTCGGGCTGATCCCAGCCGTAGGGGACGATGAGCTGGGGTTTTCCGGCGCGGAGCGCCTGGGCGGTGGTTCCCGAGCCGCCCTGGTGGACGATGACGGCAGCGTGGGGAAAGACGGCGGAGTAGGGTGCGTAGGGCAGGGCGAGCACGCTGGGCAGAGTCTGGCTGTGCTCGATGCCGAGGAGGATGGCGCGGCGACCCAGCTTTTGTGCGGCGGCGAGGCTGGCATGGTAGAAGTTGCCAGGATGGTGGACGGCTGTGGACCCGAGAGTGAAGACCAGCGGCGCGTCTCCGGCAGCGAGAAAAGCCGTCAGTTCGGGTTGCTGGTTGGCACCGGGCGCGTTGCGGTCAAAGAAGAGGAAGCCGGGTTGTACGGTCTGGGGTGGCCAGTCGGGCTGGGGCTGAGCAAGCTGGCTGGAGAAGAGAGCGAGGACAAGCAGAGGCGAGAATTTATCGCGAAAGACGGGGTCGCATTGGGCGGATAGAGCGAGTTCGCGGCGGAGTTGGCGAACGGGCGACCACCAGTGCCTGGTGGCGAGGCGAGCGGCGTTGAGCGCGGCGCGGTAGACGGGCCATCCGAGCCTGCGGAGATGGATCAAGGCGGGCGCATTGACGAGCACGGAAGGGTCGTGGGCGGAAAAGAAGGAGCAGGGAGAGAGGATTGCCGAGACCCAGGGGAGGGTGAGCTTTTCGGCGACGAGCGGGGCAGCGTAGACGAGTTCTCCGGCGATCATGAGGTCGGCATTGGCAGCGGCGGCGAGGAGGTCGTCGCAGGTATCGCGGAGATGGGGGAGGATGATCCTGCGGAAGAGGATTTCGGGGCCGGTTTTGAGGTTTTCGCACTGGGCGATGAGGGAGTGGTCGGTGGGGTTCCAGTTGGGGCGCATGGAGCGAAACTCGATGCCAAGCGCGCGCACTTTGTCGCGGTAGAAATCGGTTGAGGCGAGTGTGACGGCGTGGCCGCGGCGCTGGAGTTCGAGCGCGAGAGCGAGCATGGGATGGAGGTCGCCGAGAGAGCCGATGGTGGCGAGGAGTATCCGCTTGGCGGCAGGCATGGGATTATTCGGTGGCGAGGGCGGCGACGGAGGTTTGGAGTGCGGAGCGCAGGGCGGATCGGAGTGCCTCGAGGATTTCTTCGGTGGCAGCGGGGAGTGGTCCGTCGAGGGTACATCCTGAGGCGTTTTCGTGTCCGCCGCCGCCGAGCTGGCTGGCGATGGAGGCGACGTTGAGTCTTGCGCGGGGGCCTTTGCTGCGGAGGCTGACGCGGATGCGTCCTTCGGGGAGTTCGCGGAGGAAGATGGCGGCCTCGACGCCGTCGATGGAGAGCGCGTAGTTGACGATGCCTTCGCAGTCTTCCTCGGCGGCGGCGGTCTGGATCATATCCTGGTGGGTGATGTGGAGCCAGGCGAGGCCGTCTTCGCAGCGGAGGTTGGTGAGCGCGAGGCCGAGCAGTTGCATGCGGGGTAGCGGGACGGCGAAGTAGATGTCTCGGGCGATGGCGGCGGGATCGGCACCGGCGGCGGTGAGCTGGCTGGCGAGGGCAAAGGTGGAGGCTTCAATAGCACCGTAGCAGAAACCGCCGGTGTCGGTGAGGAGGGTGGTGTAGAGGCAGGTGGCCATCTCTGGGGTGACAGTGGATCCAGTGGCGAGGACGATGCGGTAGACCAGCTCGCCGACAGAGCAGGCGGAGCGGTCGATCCAGTTGAGATGAGCGTACTCGCGGCCACTGGCGTGGTGGTCGATATTGATCTGGGTGTAGGCTTCGAGGCCGATGAGTCGGGTGCGTTCGAGGCCGTCGCATTCGAGCAGGATGACAGCGTCATAGAGTCCGTGTATGCCGATGACCGTCTGGATGCGTTGCGCCTGGGGCAGTGCGCGGTAGATGGCGGGGATGCGGTCGGCGGTGACGAGGTCTGCGCGCTTGCCGAGCTGGTCAAGGAGCATGCCCATGGCGAGCATGGAGCCGACGGCGTCGCCATCGGGGCGGGAGTGTGAGCAGACGAGGAAGCGCTCACCCTGAGCGATGAAGTCGAGGATGGCGCGCATGGCGGCGGGAACGAGGATGGATTCGGCGCGTCGAGCGAATCTGCCACGGTCGCGGATGCTGCGAATTGTCTGGAACATGGCCATGTGTTTTCCGTTTAAGAGAGCGGCGAGTCGATAGGCAGGTTTTCAGGCTTGCTTTCGCTGGCTGCCGAATCGGGTTGGGCGGCTCTTGCGCGCTTCTTTGAGCGACCGAGCAGCTCGTCGATGCGGGACTGGAGCTTTTCTGCGCGGTCGATGTGGAAGGTGAGATCGGGAATGCGACGGAGGCCGAGGCGCTCCTGAATTTCGTGGCGGATGTAGCCTTTGGCTGCGAGGAGAGCGGCGACGGTGTTGGTTTCAGCCACTTCGCCGCCATCGACGGCGAGGAAGACGCGCGCCGACTTCGCGGCGGGATTCATGACGACCTCGGTGACGTGGCAGAAGGCGATGCGGGGGTCGGATAGCTCGCCTTCGAGCATTGCGCCGATCTCTTCGCGGAGGGACTCGGCGACGCGGTTGCGATGGTACACCCTGGTTCTTGGCTCGGCCATCTTTGCGTCTCCCTGCGCGGAAATCTCTGATACGGACTCTTCAGAATATCAAAAGAGCGAAGGAGAGCGAGCGCGTGTCTTCGCGGCGGGCGCTATTCTTGCTGGTATGGCGAAGGCTGGGAGTGTATTTTCGACGGGCCGGACGAGCGGGAAGCTGGCGTCTGGCGAGCTGGGAGTGTTGCGCGGGATTCGTGCGCGGGCTGGGCGGGCGAACGGACGAGTGCGACTGGGGATTGGGGATGACTGCGCGCTGTTGCGGCTGAAGAGCGGGGACGAGCTGGCGGTGACGACGGATCTCTCGATCGAAGGGAGGCACTTTCGGCTGGACTGGCATACGCCGGAGTCGGTGGGACACCGGACGCTGGCTCGTGGGCTGAGCGATCTGGCGGCGATGGGAGCGGAGCCGGTGGCGGCGTTCCTGTCGCTGGGCCTGCCGGCGCGGCTGGCGGGAACGCGGAGTGGCCGAGCCGATGAGGGAGTGGAGTCGAGAAGCTGGTTGGATCGGTTTCTGGACGGGCTGCTGGGGCTGGCTGAGGCGAATGGGGTTACGCTCGCGGGGGGCGACCTGGCGGAGTCTCCGGTGGCGGTAGCGGACATTGTGTTGACGGGGGCAGTGGCGCGCGGTAAGGCGTTGTTGCGATCCGGCGCGCGGGTGGGTGACGGGATTTACGTGACGGGTGTGCTGGGCGCGGCAGCGGCGGAACTGGCGGCGCTGAGCGCGCATCCGAGGCGGTTTGCGCGGGTTCGCAATTCAGGTTCGGGCGAGTTTGCGCATTTGTTTCCGGTGCCGCGAGTGGCTCAGGGATTGCGGCTGCGGCGCGCGGGTCTGGCGACGGCGGCGATCGATATTTCGGACGGGCTTTCGACGGAGCTGGAGCATTTGTGTGACGAGTCCGGAGTGGCGGCGGAGATTGAGGCGTTGCGGATTCCGATTGGCGCTGGAGCGACGCTGGAGCAGGCGCTGCACGGGGGCGAGGATTACGAGCTTTTGTTCACGGCAGGGGCGGGGGTGCCGCGGAGGATAGAGGGCGTGGCGGTGACGCGCATAGGCCAGGTGGTGGCGGCGCGGCACGGGCAGGCAGCGGTGACGCTGATCGCGGAGGGTGGCCGGGAGCCGTTGATTGCTCGGGGGTGGGAGCATTTCCGCTGAGTTGGGTCGGGTGCGGGCTGGGTTGACGGTGGGTGGATTTCAAGCGAGAGGCAGGGAAGGAACAGGCGGCGAGTGGCGGGGATTTTCGAGTATTCTCAGTAGGCAGCCGCAGGCGGTTGCAGGAGTGAGATTCCGATGACAGACCAAAAGCCAGGCAGCAAGGCGAATGGCAAGGCCGAGGGCGATTCCGCAATGTCAGAGATCGAGGAGCTTTTTCGTCAGACGCTCCACGGCGACTACGACGATGAAGACGAAGAAGGCGGACCGTGGGAGGCAGTGAGCAAGCTGCAGGCGCTGGCGAGCCGCGCGGTGCTCGAGCGCGCGGTGGAGTGGGCGCGGGACAAGCGTCCGGCGCGGCGGCGGCGCGGTATCGATGTTCTGGCGCAGTTAGGCAAGACGGAAGAGCATCCGACGACGTTGTTTGCGGAGGAGATTTTTCCGATTGTGGTCAGCGTACTGGAGGCAGAGCAGGACGTGCAGGTGATCGATTCGTGCCTGGTTGCGCTGGGTCATCTGGGCAACGCGGCGGGGATTCCGCTGCTGCTGCGGCAGCGCAGGAACAGCGATCTGGATGTGCGTTTTGCGGTGGCCTTCGGGCTGAGCTGTTTTGCCGATCATGAGGACGCGATTCCGGCGCTGATCGAGCTGACGCGGGACTCGGATCCGGATGTGCGCGACTGGGCGACGTTTGGTCTTGGGGTGCAGGGCGCAGCGGATACGCCGGCGATACGCCAGGCGCTGGTGGACCGGCTGGACGACGGGAATCCGGATACACGCGAAGAGGCGGTTGCGGGGCTGGGTAAGCGGCACGATCTGCGCGTACTGCCGGACCTGATCGAGATGCTGCAACAGGAAGAGGTCTCCTATGGCGTGGTCGAGGCGGCGTGTCACCTGTTGGAGATGAAAGACATTCGCGAAGACTGGACGGCGGACGAGTATATTGAAGCGCTGACGACGCGCTTTGCCGCAGAGCTGGAGAAATACAACTGAGCGAGCGCGAAGTTTCTGGAACAAGTGGGTGTGCGTTCGCGTAGAATCATGCGCAAGGTTCAGGTTGGTATGAGCGGCTAATTCGAGTGTGTGGGATGCGCCGCGCAAAGTTTTTTGTGTCTTGTCCCGGTGGTTTCACGCCATACATCCTGCCGGTCTTGAAATGATTTCCTGAGGAGGAATTCTCTGTGACGGAAGCGCCCGAGTTGTTGATCAAGAACCTGACGAAGACTTACAAGAACGGCGTGAAGGCGCTGGATGCGGTGAGCCTTGCGATTCCGCGCGGCTTGTACGGATTGCTGGGGCCGAACGGCGCGGGGAAATCGACGCTGATGCGGACGATTGCAACGCTTCAGGAGCCGGACTCGGGATCGATACAGTTTGGAACTCTGGATGTGTTGCGGCAGAAGGAAGAGGTGCGCAAGGTGCTGGGGTATCTGCCGCAGGACTTTGGGGTGTATCCGCGGGTGAATGCCGAGGAGATGCTGGATCACCTGGCTCTGCTGAAGGGGATTGCGAGCGGCAAGGAGCGCAAGGAGGCGGTTCATGCGCTGCTGCATCGTGTGAATCTGTGGGAGCATCGGCGCAAGGCGCTGACGGGGTTTTCGGGCGGAATGCGGCAGCGGTTCGGGATTGCGCAGGCGCTGCTGGCGAATCCGCAACTGCTGATCGTGGACGAACCGACGGCAGGGCTGGACCCTGGGGAACGGAATCGCTTCTATAACCTGCTGGCAGAGATTGGTGAAAACGTGGTGGTCATTCTGTCGACGCACATCGTGCAGGACGTAATGGAGTTGTGCACGAATATGGCGATCATTCACCAGGGCCAGGTGCTGTTTGCGGGCGCGCCGGAGGCAGCGGTGAAGAGCCTGGCAGGCAAGGTTTGGAGTCGCGAGATTCAGCGCGAGCAACTGGACGAGTACAAGGCGCGGCTGCACGTGATCTCGCACAAGCTGGTGGCGGGCCGGCCGCAGCTTCACGTCTACGCCGAGAGTGAGCCGGAGGCAGGATTCGCGGCCGTCGCGCCGGACCTCGAGGATGTCTTCTTTGCCAACATTGCCGGGCTGCGCTAAAGCATTTTCC
>JAJZFR010000013.1 GCA_021805265.1 Acidobacteriota bacterium
GGAGACGGTAATGGCGGCTCGTCGATTGAGTCGATGGATCCGATGCCGTCTTCCTGGGCGTCGCATCTTGCCTGGCATGCCCAGATGGTCACGAACATGCTGGTAAATGACCGGATGGCGCTTTATGTTCTGATGCCGGGCACGGGTGGAGAGCTGTCGTTCGACCCCAACGACCCGTACGCGAGCGGCATCAGCATGAATCAGTTTATCTATGCCACGGGCGGGCAGTATCTCTTCTCGAATGATATTCCGGCCTCGATCTCGAAGGCGCTGGCTCTGGGGTCGAATTACTACACGCTGACCTATCAGCCACAGAATGTTCCCGCCGACGGGAAGTTTCGCCAGGTCAAGGTCACAATGTCGAATCCTGGTCTGAAGGTGATTACTGCGAAGGGTTATTTTGCGCCGGATAAGCACGCGCCGGCTTACTTCAGTCAGACGGAAGCTATCGATCTTGTGCATTCTCTGTTATCCACCATACCCATCACCGGACTGGATCTCACGGTGACGAATATCGTGCGGCATCCGAAAGAGAAGTCTGTGGAGATAACCGCTCTGGTGAAGGGGCGTGGACTGGACTGGGAGGTAGGCAAGGATGGCAAGCGGACAACCCTGCTCGAGATTGCTGCGGCTACGGTGAATGCGCAGTCAGAGATCATCGCTTCCCATGTGCGCTACTTTCAGTTGTCGGTCGACGATCTGAAGACGCCGGATGCGGACCTGCAAGCCGAATCGAAGGTGTCGATCCTCGTTCACTATCCGTACAAGTCGTATAGCATCCACGTTGCTGTGATGTCAGAGAACGGCAAGAAGATCGGTGCTACGGTACTCTATCGCAAGCAGATTATGCAGGCACCAGCGGAGCCGATGATCGCCCAGCAGACGGCGGCGAAGAAGCCCTGACCCATGCACGAGGAGTGAACAGCACACAGGAAAAAGCCGGGCCTGATTCCGCACGGAATCAGGCCCGGCTTTGGGTAAGTGTTCTCAGTTCTGCGCGGTCGGCGCAGGCGGGTTCTGCACGGCTGGAGCGTTGCCAGCCGGAGCGCCAGTCGCCGGAGCGTTGGCAGGCGGAGTGGTTTGTGCATCCTGATAGCGGTTCAGCCGGAAGTAGATCGGCGTAACCTCGAAGGGCATCTTGTCGCGCGCGTTCATGGGGGCGTAACGCTTGGCGTTCAACATGTGTTCCTTGTCGTCCCAGGGATCGGTCTTGAGCCAGCTTCCGAGGGGAAAGGCTGCAATCTGGGTCATGTCGTCCATATTGAGCTTGGGTGCGCCCTGTTCGAGGCCAGCCATCCAGGGAGTGCCGTCCACTTTGAGCAGGGAATCGCCGAGTTTAGGCGAGTTGAGCTGTTTGAGCACTTTGCCTCGCTCGGCAAGCTGCTCCATGTAGAGTCCCGCATTGCCCAGCCGGTCCTTGTACATGGAGGCTTGAAGGTACTTCAGCCCCGCCTTGGCAGCGTCAGCGTTGTCCGCGTCGGTATGGTTCATCTTGATGCGCTGGAAGGAGGACTCGTCGGGGAAGAGCAGACGGTCGTTGAAGGCGTAGCGGGTGTCGATGTGGTGGCCAAGCGCGACGTGGGCCAACTCCATGGCGACCACCGAGGCGATGGACTCTTCATTCGGCAGGGTGTCGATCAGGCCCTTGCTGAGCAGGATGGTGTTGCCGACGGTGGTAGCCTCGACGGTGGTCGAAAGCAGAATGCGGCAGTGAACCGGGTCAGGGAAGTTCAGATTGTTGGGCACGGCCAGGTTGATCACAATCTGTTCGAGCGTCTTGTCAAAGTCGCTGGGCGGGGCCAGCAGTCCGGCCTGGACCAGACGATCCAGGACGTTGTTCTCTGCCTGCTGGACCCAGAGACGGCTGGCTTCGAGCGGGGTCACGTCCTGCGAATCCTGGCTCTGGTCCACGGCGCCCTCGACCTCGACCGAGACATTTTCGCTTTCGCGCGTGGGCAGGGTGAGTGAGTAGCCCCAGAAGTGAGTCTGTGCGCGCAGGCCAACGGTCTTGTTGCCTTCCATGCGCTGCGACTCCTCGACGTAAATGGCCACGGGGAGCCACAGGCCGGGCTGCATGTTCATCCGCCAGCTATCAAAGTGGAAGTACTCTCTGGTGTTGTCTTCGCTGGTGCTCTCGGTGTAGCTTCCGTTGAAGCGGACAATATTGCCGTCCTGATCCTCGATCCAGATGCGTCCGTTGAAGCGGCCCTGACCCTTCACTTTCGGGTGTACATCGAAGACCCAGGTGCGGATGCTGCCAAGAAACTCGCGGCGAACGTAGTTGAACTCGTAGTGCTGCTGGTCAAAGCCGACCGGGTCCACGAACATCATGTCCATGAAGCCCTGGGTGTTGTAGGTTTCGTGGTCCAGATGGAGCGCCTTGCCCATGTTGGTGAAGGCGGCGAGAGATCCCTTGAAGAAGCCATGGTGCTTCTTGACCGGAGCTTCATAGGGCTTGTCGATGAATGCCTTGTGGAAGTCCACACGGCTGAGCATGTAGGTGTCCGAGATGGGCACCTGATAGAGCTTGGGATCGGGTCGGGTGTCCTGGATATAGGTTTCGACCAGCGGGGTGTGCTGCTGGATGTTCTGGATGATGACCTTTTCGCGGGCGATCGACTTCTGGACCAGAGCCGCTTGAGCGGGGGTGAGTTTGTGGGTCACCTCATACTTGGGCTGCTTGCGGGCCAGCGCGAGATGAGTGCCGAGTACAAAAAACAGGAAAGCGAGAGATAGCTTCCAAAACTTCATTTCCGGCTCCTGGCGTGAACGGTGCGTAATGGAACGGTATGGATACTGTGTTTGTATCATTTGAGGCCGCGGGTTGGTGTCACAGTTCAGGCTCATGCGGTCTGAAACTTGATGATGATGTTGGTGGTGTATTCAACCGGCTGTCCGTTGCGGGTCGCAGGCTGGAAACGATAGGTCGAGGCGGAGTGAATGGCGGATTCATCGAGGCCGTGACCCAGGCCATGGATGATATTTCGCACGATGGTCTGTCCGGCGGTGGTGATGGTGACGCGCAGAACAACGTCGCCCTGAATCTTCAACTCGCGAGCCTCCGGGGTATACTCCGGCTTGCTGCTGTTGACCAGCACCGGCGGTGTGGTTTTCACCTCCTGCACGGCCATGGCCGGGGCTGCGGCCTGGACAACGCCCGGAATGCCCGCCGAGGCGACCTTGCCGGTAAATCCAGCGGTTTGCGTTGTTCCACCGGGAATGCCCGCCGATGCGACGTGGCCGAGGGATCCGGTGTTTGAGCCTGATTTTGTGCCGTTCCCGAAACCTGTTGAACCAACAACGCCGCGCGGAGCGGTGGCCGCGCCCTGATTGCCGCCGAAGGGATTGCCCAGGGCGGCGACGGTAGCCGGTCGGTTGGCGTTGGGGTTGGGCGTGGTGCCGTTCAGATCACCGAAGTGGACTGCGGCAGTAGATGGCTTCGCCTGTGGTGTCAACGCAGGGGCGGCAGCCATTGCCATCGCCGCCTTCGGTTGGGGCGCAAGCACAATCTGCGGCTTGGGCGTGGGAATATTTGGCAAGGCCGCAGTCTCTTTCATGACGGGCAGCGGCTTGACCTCCGGCTTGATCTCCTGCCGAGGAACGTTGATCTTTGGCGGCTCCAGTTTCACCGTTTCTGGCAATGGCGGCGGAGGAATCTTCGGTGCCGGAGGGGTTTTTACCTTGATCTCGGGAGGCTTCGAGACGGGCAGCTCGAGGATGGTGCTTTCCATTTTGCGCTGTTCGATCGCCTGATGAGCCAACGTGCCCAGAACGAGCAGAAGAATGAGAAGCGAGACGTTCAGCACCGCGCTGGCCAGAAATGTGACCGGGTTTCTTTCCGGCTCCGGTAACAGACCGAAACGGATTGGGGGAGCGTCGGGGTTTGTTGGCATCAGGCTAATCCTTGGTCATTCCTTTGCTGGCCAGTCGGGCCGGGGTCGATTGCGATCACTTTGCGATCCGCTTGTGATCGGTTTTGAACATCTTTCCGATCAATCCTCGATTTAGCCTGCGGTGTATATCGGTATCCAGTTTGGGGGTCATCAACCGATAAGACCGACTGCAACAGCAGAAGGCTTCAGTTGGAGACCGAGAATTCGTGATGCGGTGAACAATTTCGCGCAGACGGGGTAGTCTCCGGGATAGTCGCACCGGGTGAAACGCAGACCTTGCTACGCCGCAGAATCCTCCGTGTGGCAATCTCTTTCTCTCATGCAACACTCACTCGTACCCAGGGCTACTGCAAAACCGCGTCAGTCATCGCCGCGACAATAATTTTCCACCAAGCAGGAATTCGAGCAAAAACTGAGGAAGAATCCCGAAAGGTTCCTCTCGCTATCTGTCGCCTCAGGCGGCCCTATGGTGACTGGCTCCGGAGTGGGCCTGACAACAGCATACCTGCTCAGCCTCTCCGAGATAGAGCTACCCTGACCTGCCTGTGTACATAGTCTAAACTTAAACCAACATTGGCGGGATGAGGATACTTTTTCTATGAAGATCATGGTTACAGGTGGGGCAGGGTACATCGGTAGTACCGTTTCGGAATTGTTGCTCCAGCGCGGCCATTCGGTCGTCATCGTGGATAATCTCTGCCATTCTCGTCGCCAGAGTGTGCCTGATCGGGCCGAGTTTGTGGAGTGCAATATCGCCGACCGGGGACGCGTGGAGTCGTTGTTTCGCTACGCGATGCAGGAAAAAGCCCCCTTTGACGGCGTGATTCACTTCGCGGCCCTGATCGAAGCGGGCGAATCGATGCAGAAGCCGGAGATTTACTTTCGCAACAACACGGCCTCGACGCTTGCGCTGCTCGAGGCGATGTTGACCTGCGGTCCGCGGCGCATAGTCTTTTCATCGACAGCCGCAGTTTACGGGGAGCCGGAGGCGGTGCCGATTCCGGAGTCGGCGTCGCTCCGTCCCACCAATGCTTACGGCGAATCCAAGCTGATGGTCGAGCAGATGCTCGGATGGTTTCACCGCATCCACGGGCTGCGCAGCGCGGCCTTGCGCTACTTCAACGTGGCTGGCGCGGCTGAGACGGAGCAGGGAATCCTTCGCGGCGAGGAGCATGAGCCGGAGTCGCATCTGATTCCCCTGATCCTCGACGTTGCGCTGGGACGAAGGCAGTCGATCAAAGTGTTTGGCAGCGATTACCCAACTCACGATGGCACCTGTGTTCGGGATTACGTGCATGTCTCTGACCTGGCAGAGGCCCATCTGCTTGCTCTCGGCGCTCTCGAAAAAGACCGCGCTGCTGGCCAGCGGTTGATCTACAACCTGGGCAACGGGTCTGGCTTTACCGTGCTCGAGGTGATCGAGGCAGCGCGCCGAGTGACCGGCCATCCGATTCCCGTTGAAATGTGCCCGCGTCGGGCGGGCGACCCGGCTGTTCTGGTTGCTTCCAGCGAGCGAGCCATTGCGGAGCTTGGCTGGAAGCCGCGATACACCCAGCTTGACCGGATCGTGAAAACAGCCTGGACGTGGCATCAGACGCGTCACGGCGTGGTCGCGGCGTCCGCTACTTAGCAGCGCGGGCATTGGCGAGGAGTTGGCCCTGTTGGTCGTCGCTCAAGCCAAAGAGATAGAGCAAGCCATCCAGACCGACGTGGGAAACGGCTGCCGGAGCGCTGGCGCGAACAAGCGGTTTGGCATGGAAGGCAACGCCCAATCCAGCCAGCCCCAGCATGGGCAGGTCGTTGGCTCCGTCTCCGACGGCGGCGACTTCGCTGCGTGCAATCCCTTCCCGTTCGGCAATCTGGCCGAGCAACTCGGCTTTGCGCGCGCCATCGACGATCTGGCCGCGAATTTCGCCGGTTATCTGGCCGTCGCCGATGTCGAGGACGTTGGCGTGGACCTCGGCGATGCCCAGGCGACGCTCAAGGTCGGCCCCGAAAAAGGTGAATCCGCCGGAGAGTATGACAGTGCGAATGCTGAGAGCGTTGAGCGCGCGGAATAGCCGCTCAGCGCCGGGCATCAGCGGAATTTTGCCCAGCAGGCTGAGCGCGTGGGCTTCGGACAGACCCTTGAGGAGCGCGACCCTGCGGCGAAAGCTCTCCTGAAACGGAAGTTCTCCGCGCATGGCCGCAGCGGTAATGGCCGAGACCTGTTCGCCAACTCCTGCGAGCTTGGCCAACTCATCGATGACCTCGCCCTCAATCAGCGTCGAGTCCATGTCGAAGGCGACCAACTTCGGAATCCGCGGCTGCCGGTCGGCGGGCAGAATGACAATGTCGATACAGAGGGTCTCCGCGAGACTGAGGAGGGCTTCGCGGAGATTCTCAGGATGCTCGAAAGATGTTCGAACCAGAAATTCAACGCAGCCATAGCCGTGCTCGCCGGTCGGCTGATTCGTCAGCCAGCGCGTCTCCACCATCTCAATGTCGAGAGGATCGGTCGTCGCTGCGATCTGCTTCAGCGCGTGGTCGGAGATTTCTCTGCCGAGCACGGTCATCCGGAAATTCCGGAAATCCCTGAAATCTTTGCCTTGCGATTTCTCTTGCAATACGTCTCCGTCTTCGAATCGTTTCAGCCACAGCGCCTTGGAAGCCGGGGATTGGCTGTGCCGCTTGGCTGCTGCGGCAACGCGAGCCTCTCGGCTTGCCCAGCGTACGTGTGAACAGCTATCGTGACATTCGATGGATTTTAGGTTCTGCGAGCAGCCCGCAAGGAACCAGGCTCCGCGACCGACACCTTGCTGACTGCAAATTTACAGAGGACAGTTCATGAGCATCGATTCGCTTCCCCCTGCTGTTGATCCCGCATCCGGGCAGGATCTGAGTTCCATTTTACGGGAAGATCGTGTCTTTCCGCCGCAGGCGGAGTTTGCCGCGCGGGCGCATGTGGCTTCGCTCGATGAGTACCGCGCGATCTATGCCCGCTCGATCGCGGACCCGGAGGCATTCTGGGCGGAAGCGGCGGCGGAGCTGGACTGGTTTGCGCCTTGGACGAAGGTGCTCGAATGGGATTTGCCGTGGGCAAAATGGTTCGTCGGCGGAAAGCTCAATCTTTGCTACAACTGCGTGGATCGGCATGCGCTGGGCGCGCGGAGAGATAAAGTCGCG
>JAJZFR010000220.1:0-5450 GCA_021805265.1 Acidobacteriota bacterium
GCTGCGCGAATCATCGGCGAATATCTCCGGAGGACTCCAGTTGCACCAGCCCGCGCTGAATGGCGAGGGTGGCCGCCTGGGTCCGGTCCGAGACGCCCAGCTTGCCCAGCAGGCTGTTGATGTGCGTTTTCACCGTCGCCTCCGTGATCTCCAGTTCCACGCCAATCTCCTTGTTGCTCCTGCCGCGCACAATCTGTTCGAGCACGTCCTGTTCGCGATGCGTCAGCTCTTCCGCGCTCATGCGTTCGGCCAGTTTCTGCGCGATCACCGGCGGTATGCACGACTTGCCCGCATGCACCTGGCGAATCGTCGAGACCAGAACATCCACCGTCATTCCCTTCAGCAGGTAGGCGCGCGCGCCCGCCTGAAGCGCGCGATAAATATCCTCGTCACCGTCGAAGGTGGTGAGCACGATGAAGCGCGCGTGGGGCAGCCGCGCGCGAACGGTCTGGATGACCTCGACCCCGCTGCGCCGCGGCAGCCGCAGGTCGATCAGCGTGATGTCCGGGTGTGCGCTGGCGTAAGCTGCGAGCGCGGCTTCGCCATCGGCGGCTTCGCCCACCACCTCGACGCCGTCCACCACGCTCAGCAGCGCGACCAGACCCTGGCGAACGACGTGATGATCTTCGACTACGAGAATACGGATAGGTTGAGCCATACAATTACTTCTCCTGAGGGGCGATGGGTTGAGTATTCTGCCGTGCGGTTGCATCCGGCGCGGCAACCTCGACGCGCAGCGTGGCCCCATTGCCGGGTGTGCTCGCCAGCGTGAGGGTCGCGCCGATCACTGCGGCACGTTCCCGTATCCCGGTCAGCCCGTAGTGACCCTCCGGCGAGCGCAGCGATGCGGGCGCGGCGGAAACCGAGAATCCAATTCCGTTGTCGGAAACCGTAAGCAACAGCATGCGCTCATCGTACTCCAACCGTACGCTGAGCTGGTTTGCGCGCGAGTGTTTTTGTGCGTTGCGAATCGCCTCCTGCGCGATTCGCAGCAGTTCTTCCTCCACCTCCGGCGCAAGCCCGCGATACGCGCCATGGACGCTGAAAGTCGTAGCCATTCGACGGTCCTGAGCCTTCTCCACCATGCGCCTCAGCCGGATCGGCAGCGTCTGTTCGGCGGCATCCTGCGAGCGCAAGGCCCAGATCGAGCGTCGGGCATCTTCCAGGCCTTCGCGAACATGCGTCTGCGTGAGTGCAAGATGTTTTTCCGCAGCCTCCGAGCGACGGTGGCGGAGCAACTCGCCCAGAACTTCCAACTGCACCGAGATGCCGACGTAGCCCTGCGCCAGCGTGTCGTGAATCTCGCGCGCAATGCGGTTGCGCTCCGCCATCACTGCGCCAAACTCTCTGCGCACAAGCCCAAGCCGCCAGCGAATCACCCCCGCCACCAGTCCCGCTAAGAGCAGCGCCAGCAAAAGATAAAACCACAGCGTCTGGTAAAAATGCGGCTGCAAGACAAAGTCCAGATCGGCCTCGGAAAACTGTGTCCCATTGGCCGGATCACCCATCGCCACGCGCACTCGGAAGCGATAACGCCCCGGCCGAATATTCGTGTAATACGCGCTGCGACGTGTGCCCGCCTCAGTCCACACACGATCAAAACCCTCCAGCATGTACTCGTAGCGCAGCTTCTGCGGAGCCGCAAAACTCAAACCCGCATAGTCGATCTGAAAACGAAGATGCCCCGCCGGAATCCGGGTCGTGCCCTGTTTGTCGATGGCGTAGGCGCGATCATCCACAGCAAAGTCCTCGATCACCACCGGAGGCTCCGCGGGCAGCGGTACAAAGTGCTCCGGATCGACCGTGACCACCCCGCGCGGCGTGGTGAACCACAGCCGTCCGTCGTGGCCCCGCAACAGCGTTGGATGGCTGTTGCTGCTCGTCTCGCGGCTGCGTAAACCATCCGCTGTCGTGAAGTGATCGATGGCCAAGTGATCGATTGCCAAGTGATCGATGGCCGGACCACCCGCCGTGTTGCACACATTGCGAAGTACGCAACCCTGCAGCGCCGCGTCATCCATGCGAAATAATCCGTCGTCCGAAGTCATCCACAGATGCCCCGTCCCATCGAGCAATATCCCGTGAATCGACGGCGGAAGCAGCGCCGCAACAGCCGAGGGGACGGCATGGAAACGACTCCCGTCCCACAGCGTGAGTCCATGACTCTGTGTGCCGACCCAAAGCGTGTTTCCGGGGCCATTTTCAAGAGCCGTGATCACATTGCCCGACAGTCCATCGGCGGTCGTGAAGTTCCTCGCGCCACCCGTGCCACCGGCGCGGTCGGGCTGGAGTCGGGACAGTCCATGCAGCGTGGCTACCCACAGGCTGCCGTCGCCGGTCTCCGCCACTGCGCCCACCAGGTCGCTGCCCAGCCCGTTCGCTGCGGTCCAGGTTTGCATCCCGCCGCGCGTCGATCCCGCCGCGCGACCCGGATCGTAGTGAGTCAAGCCGCGGCGTGTCCCGATCCACAGCGATCCATCCCGAGCCGCATACAGGGAGCGAATGAAATCATCCGGAAGACCATCAGCCGAGGTCAGGATGCGGAGGGTGCCATTCTCGATCAGGTTCAATCCATCCGGAGTGCCGATCCACAGCGAGCCATTGCGCGACGATGCCAGCGAAAGAATGACGTTGCTCGACAAGCCCTTGTCCGCAGTCAGGCTGGAAATCTTCGCCGGGGCATTGGCGCGGATTTCATTCAGGCCAGCCTCGCGCGTGCCGATCCACAGCGTGTGCTGCGCGTCTTCCATGATCGCTGTCGTATCGTCAGAGGTGAGTCCATCCCCGGTACCGAGAAAGCGGAAGCGCGCATCGCGCAGGATATGCAATCCACTGGTTTCCGTGCCGACCCAAAGCGACCCCTCGCGATCCTCCAGCAGTGCGTCGATCGCCGCATGAGCCAACGGATCGGTGGTGGGCATCCAGTCCGGCTTCTGACGATAGACGCGCGCCAGGCCACGATTGGTGCCAATCCAGAGCGCGCCCTCTCGATCCGCGTACACGCTTTCCATGCGGGTGCCAGGCAGCTCTGTGCCGCAGTGAAAACGGGCTACGACTCGATAGCCCTCCTGGGATCGCTCCACAATCACCAGTTCGCTCGAACTGGCTACCGCAATCGATCCATCCGCCGCCTGCGCCAGAAAACCGATTCCGCCGCCGGGAAGCTGTGAGCGCGGCAGCACCAGCCTGGCAGGATCGAATTTGCCGTCTTGAATGAGGAAGACGCCATCGCCCGTGGCGGCCAGGATCGCCTCCGAGCGATCCCCCGCTCCCGCCACCAGTGATGGCCCGGAGGCGGTTGGCAATCTTTGCCAACGTTCGTTCCGCCATTCCGCAATGCCGCTCGTTGTAGCTACCCACAGCGCGACGCGCGTCACTGCCACCGACGTGATTCCGCCGTCGGGAAGACCATCCTTTGCTGCATGAAAAGTCAGCCCGTCCTTTGAGTAGGCCAGCCCTCGCTCGGTCCACACCCAGAGCGTCTTTTCGCTCACGAACAGTCCGCGAATCTGCATCCCCGGAAGCCCATCCAGCGTGGTGAATAATCTCGCCTCTCCATTCGACCAGCGCACCAGACCATCCCCGGTGCCGATCCACAGTCCGTTCATTCCAGTCGGTGCATCGCCGCTCGATAGATCCAGCAGACAACGCGTCTCGGCATCCGGATAATGGGTCGTCGAGGCGTGATCCAGAGTGAGAAAATTCTGGCCGTCAAACCGCGCCAGACCCAGCTCCGCGCCAGCCCACAGATACCCGCTCGCCGATTGCAGCAGCGTGGTGATGGTGTTTTGCGGCAATCCGTTTTCGAGCGTCCAGCTTTGCCGCCCAACCAGATCGAGCGGCGTCGTCGGCTGCAACGCGCAAACCATTTCGCCCACCCCGAGCAGACAAACAACCCCAGCCAGCCGCAGCATGCGGGTTATGTTTGTCCTGCCTCTCCGGCAGCCGAATTTGTTGCGCGTCTTCACCATCAGCAGTCGAACACGCATCGCCACTCCACGGCAACCGCAAATCTCTCCCGCGTCACGGAAATATATCGTACTTCTGCATCGAGCAACCAATGTCAACCCAAAGTAGCAGCGAAACGTCGTTCTTCAGGCCGAAGACTACGCTCGCTGGGAGCGGTAGAGTGAAGTTGTCTCGAAGCATTGATTGTCGGGCAGGGACGCTTCTCGCGCGACCCTGCCCATTTTTACGCGCTCCCGGAAAGCGATACACTGAACGTTGGAGGGAAACACGTGAGCGAAACGCACGAAGTCATGTTGTCGTCCAATGTCGGATTTACCGCGCCCAATGGGCCATTCATCGTAACCGGCGAGCTTGAGATCGAGATGCTCGACGGACAAAAACTGAGCCAGCCCAAGGCGTCCTTATGCCGTTGCGGTGCTTCGGCCAAAAAGCCCTTCTGCGACGGTACCCACCGCACCTCCGGATTCGTGGACGCGGGCGAAGCCGTGCCCCCTGCTGAAATCGCCGCGCCCGCGCCCGCAGGCCCGTTGGCGGTCACACTGATCCCCAACGGTCCACTCATCGCCAGTGGTCCACTGACTGTTCAGAATGCTCAGAAACAGACCCTGGCCAACAACTCCACAACCGCGCTCTGCCGTTGCGGAGCTTCGGCCAACAAACCCTACTGCGATGGTAGCCACAACGCCGCAGGCTTCCAGGGATAACCATCCGTTCGTTGCGGATTTCTGATTGCGCGAGGCGACGATGCCGTTTCTTCAGCTTCCGGAAACGCGATTGCACTACGAGTTGAGCGGTGACGCCGGCGCCCCTGTATTGGTGCTGGCTCACTCGCTCGGCGTCAGCCTGGCCATCTGGCAGCCCTTGCTTTCTCAACTGCTCGCTCACTTCCGTGTCCTCCGTTACGATGCGCGCGGCCACGGGCGCTCGGCGATTCCCGGCGGACCGCTCACCGTCGAAACACTCGGCCTCGATGTCCTTGCTCTGCTCGATGCGATCAGGATTCCGAAAGCCCATTTCTGCGGGCTTTCGATGGGCGGCGCGGTGGGCCAGTGGCTGGGAATCCACGCGCCCGAGCGTCTGCTCAAGCTGGTGCTGGCCAATACTTCGCCCAGATTCGGCGAGGCTGCTAACTGGGATGCGCGCATCGATCTGGTCCGTCGCGAAGGGCTTGCGCCTGTGATTGCGGGCACACTGGAGCGCTGGTTTACCGCCGACTTCCGCATCACCAGCCCCGACCTTGTTGCGCAAACTCGACACAGCCTCGAGGCCACCGATCCCCGCGGCTACATCGCCTGTTGCGCGGCCGTGCGCGATGCCGATTTTCGCGCATCTGCGAAGAAAATTCACGTCCCCACGCTGGTCATCGCGGGCAGCCACGATCCCGTTTCGTCGCCTGCCGACGGCCACTTCCTCGCCTCCCAGATACAGGCTGCCGAGTATATCGAATTACCTGCAGCTCATCTGTCCAGTGTCGAAGCGCC
>JAJZFR010000220.1:5550-7053 GCA_021805265.1 Acidobacteriota bacterium
CAGCCAGTCATACCACGGACAGTGCCCGAGCCAGCTACGACAAATCCATTCGTGCGCATTACAATTTTCCCTTTCTCAAAGACAATCTCTCCTTGCCCGGCAATGCAGAGATCGAGGGCAATCAGTTCCTGCCGTCAAGCGCCTATCCCGACGCCGAGTACTGCGGCCATTGTCACAAGGAGGCCTATCACCAGTGGCGTCAGTCGCTCCACGCCAACTCCTTCCGTACGCCCTTCTATCGCAACAGTGTCAACATACTGCTGCGCACCAAGGGGCCGGAGTTTGCCCGCCACTGCGATAGTTGCCACAACCCCATCGGCATCCTTGCCGGAGAATTGAATCCCGTCGTTCCCATGGATCGCAGCTTTGACCGCGATGGGCTCACCTGCATGACCTGCCACTCCATCCAGGCCCTTGGCTCGCGCGAAGGCAACGGCAGCTACGTGATGGGCGTACCTGCTGTGATGGTCGATGACGAGGGCAAGCGCATCCCAGGCCGTGTGCCTGACTCCGAGATTCTCGCCCATCTCGATCGCCATTCCAAAGCCCTCATGCAGCCGCTCTATCATCGCGCCGAGTTCTGCGCCGCATGTCACAAGGCCAGCTTTCCGCCCATGTTGAACGACTACAAGTGGCTGCGCGCCTTCAGCGCTTTTGACGAGTGGCAGAACTCGAAGTTCTCCCACGAAAACCCGCTCACGTTTTATCAGGCCGACTTCACCACCTGCCAGGGATGCCACATGAAGCGCGCAGCCACGATTCTGGCTGAACCAGGAGCGAAGAACGGAACCTTCGTCTCCCATCGATGGACCGCAGGCAATACCGCCGTACCCTTCTACTACAGCTACGACGAGCAGTTACAGAAGACCATCGAATTTCTCCGCACCGGCAACTATCTCAACGTGGACATCTTTGGCCTCGAAATTCACAGCGCGACCGCCGCCACGGAAGAGAAGCTGAAAACCGAAGATGCTGACGACCTCACGCACCTTACCGCGCCACTCGGAACCACCAGCTTTGCGTTGTCCGAGGGACGAGTCGCCGATGCCTGGGTAGTTATTCAGAACAAGTTCATTGGCCACTCCCTCATCCCCGAGGTGCGCGATCTCTATCAGGCGTGGGTCGAGTTCACCGTCACCGATGCCGCTGGCCGGGAGCTGTTCCACAGCGGATTTCTGCGCCCCGACCACTCGCTCGACCCACGCGCTCACAGCTTCACCAATCGCCCCGTTGACGTGATCGGCGATTTCGTCGACAACCACAAAGTCTGGCAGATTCACTCGGTCGCCTATGACAACTCCATCCAGTCCGGCAGCTCGGCCCTCGTTCGCTACCGTTTTCTCGTTCCTCCGGGGTTGAAAGGCTCGCTCCGCATTACTGCCCGTGTCAACTATCGACACCTCCGCCAGAGTTATCTCAACAACGTCTTCGGCAAGGATCATCCTGACTATCCCATCGTCGTGCTGGCCTCGGAAACCCGCACGCTCACCATCGGCGACAATC
>JAJZFR010000151.1 GCA_021805265.1 Acidobacteriota bacterium
GCCCGGTGTGTGCTGCTGAGGGATACGCAGCAGAACCGAGGATGATGGACGATATATAGCTAGAGGTACCCGCACAACGAGCGAATACAAAACTCACAGGTACAGCTTCACTACAGGTGTTCGGGTTCTGACGAAAAAGTAACATTCCCGGTGCATCAAAACAGTGGATCAATGACTGTTGCCAGCGTGAAGTCAACAGGTGCGGATTGGGCCATTCGTGCTATGTGGAATAGAACTTTTCAGGCTCGTGATCTGAAACCGGACGGACGTGGAACATGCGGGGTTAAATGAAAATTAACACAGCATTTACGCCATGTCAAAGACAAAATTGGGCCGGATGGAAGTCGAAATGAAGTCGAAATCAAGCAAAAAACAGCCAAACGGAAGCAATCTGCCCACCCATGCCGGGTCCTTCCAGCGCGCTCACTGTTCTTGTCTTCATAAAATCCGGAATCGAGTGGCCGGGCTATCGGGCAACGCTCAAGCGAACCGTATCCCCGACAGCGATCCGCGTTCCCGACGCGGGCTGTTGCTCGATCACCGCTCCCGGCAGGATCAGGGGTTTCACCGCAGCGGGTGGCGCGCTGGTTTTCGCCATCGGCACGATCGGTTGCACCGCAATCTCAACGTATCGCAGCGGGGCCAGCTTGATGCCGGCCAGTTCCAGCGCGTGCGTCACCGCGCCAATCGATTTACCTTCCAGATTCGGCATCACGTAGCCATTCTCCGCGCTTTCGTCTGCGCTCGCTACCAGCAGGTTCACGCTGGGCTGCTCGATTCCGTGCGCTTTTGGCGGAGGATCCTGCGCAATCACAGTCCCCGGTGTGTCGTGCGCGTCGGCCAGGTGCGCGCTCATCCCGCTCTCCAGTCCGCTGCCGCGCAGAGTCATCATTGCAGTTCGCTCCTGCATGCCCAGCACATTCGGAACTTCCACTTTCTGCGGACCCAGGCTCACCGCCACGCGCACCTGCCACTCGCGTCGCACCACCGTGCCCGGTGCGGGCGACTGCGTCAGAATATGTCCGGCGGCAACGTCGGTCGAGTAGTAGCGATGGTCCACTGAAAGATTCAGATCAAGACCCGCCGTCTGGCTTCCAGCGTCGCTGACCGTCATGCCGCGCAGCGCCGGCACTCGCACCTCCGCACCATGAATCGCAAAATGCATCGTCAACACAGCGGAAAGCAAAGCGACGGCAACCAGTGCGGTCAGTAGCAGAACGCTTTCAAATAAATTGCGCACAAAGCGGCCCTTCATTGTGCTCCTTCCAAGCTCAGGGCAGGGGTTCTTCATCCAGGAATTCAATCGCCGCGTCGATCTTCGCGTTGCCATCCAGCATCGCCGAAACCGAGCAGTATTTATTCTTCGACAGGGCTACTGCATCCTCGGCAGCCTTGCGGCTAACCCTGCCTCCAACGCGATACAACAGGTGAATGCGATGAAAATAACGCGGCGGATTCTGCTGCCGCTCCCCTCTGGCAATAACCTCCAGGCTCGTGATCGGCTGCCGCTTCTTTTTGAGGATGCTGATCACATCCACCGACGTACAACTGCAAAGCGCCATCAGCACCGCCTCCACCGGGCTGGGTCCGTCCCGGTGCGCGTCGTCTGCATCCAGCACCATGCAGTGTCCTGACTCCGAACTCGCTTCATAGCGATTCGCATTCGTCTCTGTCGGCATCCATCGGCTTGTAGCAATCATTGTCACCTGCTTCAGCGCAGATTATCCGTCTGCGGCTCGGGATGAATCAGTACTTTATACACATCAGGACAGGCCAGCTTGAAGCGATCCTCAAGGTCGGTGATCACCTGATGCACTCGCGCCATCGTCAGATCGTCCGGCATCGTGCAATGGCAGCTCATCTGCAGATGTTCGCCGCTGCGCCCGATCAGAATTGCGTGCACATCGAGCACCTCGGAAAAATGTATCGCGACTGACAAGAGTGCTTTCTCGATGCGTTTCGCTTCGCTGTCCTGTTGGCTGCTCTCGTCCGCGCCCAGCGCCTCCGGCTTCTCGATCGTTGCCGGCTCGCTTTCAATGTGCGTCAATACCGCGTCCAGCTCCGGCAGCTCACGCAGTATCTCCGCCTCCATCGCCGTGACAAAATCATGAGCCTCAGCCAGCGTCATCTGCTCGTTCAACTCGACATGCTGCTCGACGCGCAGCTTCCCGCCCACTGACTGCACACTTACCTCATGCACACCCACGTTGTTGCGCGCAGCCACCGCGCGAACGCGATCAAAAATACTCTCCGCCGAGGTCTGTCGCGGAACCGTATGAATCACCACATCCGCATCCGGGACAACGTTCTGCACCGCCTCGGTCGCCGCTCTCACCAACTCATTTGTGTGTTCAAACGTAAACGAACGCGGCAGCGCAACCGTGAGGTCGGCGAAGGTAGACGACCCTGCGCGCCGCACCCTCGCCTGCTCCACCGCAAGCACTCCCTCCACGCCTTCCACCGCACGCTGAATACTCTTCCGCGTCTCCGCCGGAGCGCCATCGAGCAGTACTTCCGTCGTCTCGCGCGTCAGCTTCCACGTCAGCCGAAGGATCATCAGCGAAACCAGCATCGCGGCCACCGGATCCGCATAGCTCAGCGCGCCTATCTTCATCCGTTCGCCCAGCCAGCTCAATCCAAGCCCCAGCAGCACTGCGAGCGTTGACCAGATGTCTGAAGCGAAATGAAAGGCATCTGTCGCCAGCGCTGTGCTTTGAAACTCTCGCGCCACCGCCCCCAGCTCGCGGGATCGCCACCAATCCACTCCGATCGAAATCACCAGAACAATCACCGGCAGGAGGGAATGATGAATCAATGTCCCATGCGTCCAGATGCGATACATCGCTTCCCACAGGATCCACGCGCATGAAACCGCCATCAGGCCCGCTTCGGTAAAGGCCGACAGATTCTCGAATTTCGCATGACCGTACATGTGGTCATCATCGGCGGGCTTGTCGGAAACGCGTACTGAAAAAAACGTGAGTGCCGCGCCGATCAGGTCAAGCCCCGAATGCGCCGCGTCCGACAGCACTCCAAGCGAACCGCTCAGCAATCCGGCAGCCAGCTTCAGCAGCGTCATTCCTGTGGCAGCCAGCATCGAGCGCAATGCAACTTGGCGTTTTGCGCCGGTCATCCGCGCAATCTGGGCCTCGGAATGGATCGCTTGAGACATCGGACCTTCAGCCTATATGGAAATCGCGTGAAGTGCCAGCGCCGGACGCGGGCTGTCGCGGTTCGGGCTGGCCAGGCTTGGACTGGTCGCGGCCCCGTACTGCCGTGTACAGCCCGGCAATTCCAAACGAGTAACTCGTCCACTGAACTTCGCAAAACCCGACCGACTTCATCAGCGCCATCAACTCTGCGGGCGCGGGAAATCTGCTCACCGATGCCGGCAGATATTCGTAGGGTCCGCCATCGCCGCACAACACGCGGCCAATCGCCGGTACAACGCGCCGGAAATACACCTGATACATCTTTCCCAGCACCCCCGAAGGTTCACTGAAATCCAGAATTCCCAACTCGCCGCCCGGCTTCAACACCCGATAAAACTCTTCCAGCCCTGCGCGATAATTCGCCAGATTGCGAAAGCCAAACGCCGTCGTCACCAGGTCCATCGAGGCTGCCCGCAGCGGCAATCGAAGAGCGTCTGCTTCGATTGCAATGGCGCCACGCGGGCCAAACTTCCGCGCGCCGCGTCGAAGCATCTCGTGCGCAAAATCCGCCGCCAGCACAGGCCTCGCATCGCCACTTCTGGGACGACGCTTCAACAGCGCCATCGTCATGTCTCCCGTGCCACAGCAGACATCCAGAATCGATGCCTCGGGCCTCGACAAAACTCCGCGAAATCGCCGCGCCGCGCGCCACCACCACAGGCGATCGATATTTGCGGATAGAACATGGTTCAACAGGTCATAGCGCGGCGCAATCGTGTTGAACATCTGCCGCACCGCTACCGCCGCGCTCGCTTCGTCCTGCGCTCCCTCCGGTTGCGCGCCCGCTGTCGGATTACGCGCCATGGCGACCGTCCCGAGCGGTCTTTCGCTCTCCGGTTTCCGCGCGCGCCATGGAAAGCAGGAAGCGCGCGGCTTCCAGCAATTCCTCAGCCGTAACGTCCTCGACAACGCACGCATTGCCCAGCCCCACAGGCAACACAAATCGCCGCACGTCGCCAAGATGTTTCTTGTCCCGAGCGGTCGCTGCAACCAGTCGCTCGGCGTTCAGCCGCAGCGCGGGCAATGGGCCATACAGCTTCACAAGCGCCATCAGCCGCTTGAACTGCGCCGCGCTGATGCTCCCGCGCTTTTGCCCCAGAGCCAGCGCGCCGACCATGCCCCAACCCACCGCCTCGCCGTGCAGCAGCTTCCGATATCGCGTCACCGATTCAATCGCATGACCCAGGGTGTGACCAAGATTCAAAATCATGCGCAGGCCGTTTTCCCGTTCGTCCGCGCCCACCACATCCGCTTTCATCCGAATCGATGCGGCAATCACTTTTTCGAGCGCCTTGCCATCGCGCTGAAAAATCTTTTGCGCGTTGGCTTCCATGTATCGCAACAGCCCGCGGTCACGAATCATCCCCGCCTTCACGCTTTCAAACAATCCGGCCTTCAACTCGCGATCCGGCAGCGTCGCCAACACGTCCATATCGGCAAACACCGCCAGCGGATGATGAAAAGAGCCAACCAGATTTTTCCCCTCGGGAAGATTCACGCCAGTCTTCCCGCCGACCGAAGAATCCACCTGCGCCAGAAACGTGGTCGGCACCTGGACATAGCGAATTCCGCGCATGAAGATCGCCGCCAGAAACCCGCCCACGTCGCCCACAATGCCCCCGCCAAAGGCGATCAGCAGGCTGCTGCGATCCCCGCCCGCTGCGGCCATCTGGCGTGCCAGCTTTTCCACGTTGGCCAGGCGCTTGTGCTGCTCGCCTGCGGGCAGAAACAGCACAATCGGCTCCTCGCCGAAACTCTCCAGAAATCTCCGCGACCACAGCGCCCAAATCTCCGGCGAGGTCAGCACAAAGACGCGTCTGGGCAGCCCCGCCCGCCCGCCAGTGGCTCTTGCTTCTTCGTCAAGAACCCGTTCCAGTCGCGGCCTCAGCGAGCGCAGCAATTGAACACCGGCAAATACCGGGTATCTCGCCGAAGCAGTCTCTACTCGTATCGTCTGCATACTCTATCCATCGTAAAGCATTCCATCAAAATCGAATTGGCTCCCGGCCCCGCTCACGGAAATCGCAATGATAGCCTCAAAGGTTATGGCAATCGTTCCAGCGGCGGATTCTGCGCGCTTTCGGGCGGACATTGACTTCGTGATCCTGGGCGCGGGCATCGCCGGACTTCGCGCCGCGATCTCCCTTGCCCAACACGGCAATGTGCTCGTCGTCACCAAGGAAGCTGCTTCCGAATCCAACACCCACTATGCTCAGGGCGGCATCGCTGTAGCCATGGACGGAGAGGCCGATGTTGCGCTCCATCTGGAAGACACCATGCTCGCCGGCGACGGCCTGGTCCATCGCCCCGCCGCAGAAATTCTGGTTGCCGAGGGACCAGCGCGCGTTCAGGAACTGATTCATTTCGGCGCATCGTTTGACACACACAATGGCAAGCTGATGCGCACACAGGAAGCCGCGCACAGTCTCCCGCGCATCCTACACGCCAACGGCGACGCCACCGGTGCCGAGATCAGCCGTGCCCTGGTGGCTGCCGCGCGCAACCATCCGCAAATCCACTTTGCCGAGTGGACGATCGCTACGCAACTAGCGGTCGATTCGGGTCGCGTCGTCGCCGTCGATCTGCTCGACGCGCACAATCGTACACATCGCGTCGCCGCACGCTCGATCCTGCTGGCCACCGGCGGCGCGGGACAGGTCTACAGCCACACCACCAACCCCGCCGTCGCTACCGGGGACGGTCTCGCGCTCGCTCTCGACGCGGGCGCAGAGCTGGCCGACATGGAGTTTTATCAGTTCCATCCCACCGCGCTCTGTCGCGCCGGCGCGCCGCGTTTTCTGCTCTCCGAAGCGCTCCGCGGCGAGGGTGCCTGGCTGCGCAATCATCGCGGCGAGCGCTTCATGGAGCGCTATCACCCCATGCTCGAGCTGGCCCCGCGCGATGTCGTCGCGCGAGCCGTAACTCGGGAAGCCTTCGCCTCATCTCCCGATCTCGCTCACCCTGTCTATCTCGATCTGCGTCACCTTACGGGAGTCGATCTCGACGCCCGTTTCCCCGGCATCAGTCGTTTTCTCGCCGCCCATCATCTCCGTTTGCAGCGCGACCTCATTCCTGTTTGTCCTGCGGCACATTACCTCATGGGCGGCGTGCGTACCGATCTCGACGGCAGAACCACCGTCGCAGGTCTCTATGCCGCTGGCGAAGTCGCTGCCACCGGCGTTCACGGAGCCAATCGCCTGGCCTCGAATTCACTGCTCGAAGGATTGGTCTTCGCCGCGCGCGCTGCGGAAGCCATGGTGAAGGACGCCTGGCCCAAACCCGCCTCGAGCGAAAGAAAATCCCTTGTACCTCAAACGCATCTCTCCGCACAACCGAGCCATGCAAGCATCGATCAGATGGAGTCCGGGATCGCTGTCTTGCGTGACGCCATGTGGCGATCAGCAGGACTCCTCCGCGATGCGGAATCGATCACGCACGGTCTCAATATCCACTGCAAAATCAGCGCCGAAATGGAAGCCGCAAAAGCATCGTGGCAGGGAACTCGACGCTCCGTCGAAGCCCGCGCCATGCTCCGCGTTTCCCATTCAATTCTAGCCAGCGCGCTTGCTCGAAAGGAAAGCCGTGGCGCTCATTTCCGCAGCGATTTCCCTGAAAAACGCGCCGACTTTGCGCAGCTTCATTCCATTTATCGTCCTGACGGATCCGTCATTTTTCGGGCCTTTCCATCCGCCTGACAACCACCTGTTGAAACTTCACAACCGGAGTCCGTACCCTTCGCGAAACAGGCTCGTGCAGCGGCTCCTCAGCGCGCC
>JAJZFR010000419.1 GCA_021805265.1 Acidobacteriota bacterium
AACCTCAGCGGCGACCTCTGCACCCGACTCGCCAGCGGCTACTGCAACACCGCCGACCCCATCCTGCCGCGCAGCACCGAACCCACCCTCAACGATCAGCGCGTCTTCTACGTCAAGATCAGCCACCTCTTCCGCTTCTGACCCCTGGCGCGCAACCGAGCGACGCATTACGCGAAAAACCGTACCTGTGAGAAACTGGAACTGCAGGACTCGGCGAAGCAGGCTTCAACGCCAGCCATCGAAATCCAATCCTTTGACCCACACACGCGGGGCACAAAACCATAGGCTGCGAGGCATCGCCGCCGCGCGACCCGTGTGTCCTGACGAAAAAACGGAAGACGAAGAAAATGATCAGTGTCAGCAATGTAACCATGCGCTACGGATCCAAGGTGTTGTTTGAAGACGTCAGCGTAACCTTTACGCCGGGCCGCCGCTACGGTTTGACCGGGCCGAATGGTGCTGGAAAATCCACCTTCATGAAAATCCTCACCGGCGAACTCGAGGCCCAGAAAGGCTCCGTCGTCCGCCCGCGCAAGCTCGGCATCCTGCGCCAGGACCAGTTCGCCTTTGACGCCTATCGCGTCATCGACACCGTCATCATGGGCAACGGCGGCCTTTGGAAGGCCCTCGAAGAGCGCGACCGCATCTACGAAAAGGCCGAACTTACCGACGCCGACGGCATGCGACTCGGCGAACTCGAGGGCATCGTCGGCGACGAGGACGGATACACCGCCGAAAGCGACGCCGCTGTGCTGCTTCAGGGCCTCGACATTCCCGACGAACTCCACGAGCGCAAGATGGGCGAGCTGCAGGGCGGCCAGAAGGTTCGCGTCCTGCTCGCCCAGGCACTCTTCGGCAAGCCGGAAGCGCTCATGCTCGACGAGCCGACCAACCACCTCGACCTCGAGTCCATCCACTGGCTGCGCGAGTTTCTACTCGGCTTCCAGGGCACGCTCATCACCATCTCTCACGACCGGCACTTCCTCAACGCCGTCACCACCCACATCGCCGACATCGATTACCAGACCATCATCCTCTACACCGGCGGCTATGACGACATGGTGGTCGCCAAGACCCAGATCCGCAGCCGTCTCGAATCCCAGAACGACCAGCGGGAAAAGAAGATCGCCCAGTTGAACGAATTCATCGCGCGCTTCGCCGCCGGAACCCGCTCCACCCAGGTCACCAGCCGCAAGAAAGAGGTCGAGCGGCTACAGACCAACGAACTGGCCCGCTCGAACATCCAGCGCCCGTTCATCAAGTTCGACCAGTTGCGCCCCAGCGGCAAACACACCCTCGAGTTCGAGGGCATCTCGAAAGCCTACGGCGACCACTCCGTCCTCTCGGATTTTTCCGCCGCCGTCATGCGCGGCGAAAAGGTATGCCTGATGGGCCGCAACGGCGTCGGCAAGACCACCCTGCTCAAGAGCCTGCTGGCTGCGGTTCCCGAGGTCGCCGACAAGGAGTTCACCCTCGACGCAGGCACCGTCAAGTGGGGCCACGAAGCCCAGATCGGCTACTTCCCACAGGACGTGAGCGGCGTGATCGCCCACGGCATGACCGTCTCCGACTGGCTGCACCAATGGGATCCTAAAGTTACCCGTGAAGAGATTCGCGGCCTGCTCGGCCAGATGCTGTTCAGCGGCGAAGAGGGCCTCAAACCCACCAAGGCGCTCTCCGGCGGCGAGTCCGCCAGGCTGCTCTTCTGCCGCCTCATGCTGCTCAAGCCAAACATCCTCATCCTCGACGAGCCGACCAACCATCTCGACCTCGAATCCATCAACGCGCTCAACATCGCGTTGCAGCGCTACGAGGGGACGGTCTTTCTGGTCACCCACGATCAGGACCTCATCGAAGAGGTCGGCACACGCCTGTGGAACTTCGAGCATGGCACCATCGAGGACCACAAAGGCCCGTACGAGGAGTGGGTCAGCAAGAGCTGACCCAGCCAGCAGCCCAGGCGACCCACGTAAGAAATCCGGGTGCCCCACATGGGCCGGGCCGCTTTTGCCCGGTCTATGTGGGATACCCCCCCGCAAGCCCCGGAGCGACACCGGTCACCCAAAGGCAACCCCGGTCAGCTACAGCACCTTGTGCGCCACCAGGTCCTGATACTGGGTGTATGCATCCACCGCCTTCAGTTGATCCTCGACCTCTTTCGCCGAGTAGTGCTTCAGCGTATTGGCGGCGTTGGCAAAGGCATACGCCGTCACCCCGACCGTAGCCGCCCCCAGGTTCAGATCGCGCTGGTTCACCTTGTCAAACGTGTCGCTCGGCTTGTGATGCAGCAGCATGTACTTGTCCACCGGCGTCCACAACACAAACGCCGGAACGCCTTTGACCAGAAACGCCGACTCGTCGGTCTCGAAGGTATATTCTCCGTTCGTGGTCACGCCGCCCGCGCCCAGCGAATCCAGCAGCGGCCGGATCGCGTTCAGCGCGTCGCGCTCGTCCGCGCGGCCAAAGTCGTACCAGCCCTTCGGCGGCTCGGCGCCGGTATCGGTCACAAACACGCCCACACACTTTGACATCTCGCCCGCGTGCTGCTCGGCATAGCGGATCGAGCCAATCGTTCCCTCTTCTTCGCCGCCGAAGAGTACAAACCGCATCGTCCGCTTTGGCTTCAGTCCGGAGGCCTGAATGGCCTCGGCCACAGCCACCACGCTCGCCGCGCCGGTGCCGTTATCCTGCGCTCCGGTGCCGGGGTGCCATGAGTCCAGATGCCCGCCGATCAGCACGTAATCGCCGCTCCCGTCAGTGCCCGGAATCTCCGCGACAACATTGTTCACCGCAACGTTTTCACGAATCCGATTCCGGAACCGGAACTCGACCTCGACCGGCTCGTGATTGGCTGGCTTGCCATCAGGGCCGCCGCTTGCAACCCCGCTCCGTTCAAGCAGCCGCTTCAGCAGCAGCGTATCCTCCATGCCCAGGTTTCCCACCGGAACATTGGCGATCGACCCCACAAAATTCGTCACCCCCACCATGTTCGGCGCGTCGTTGGTCGCGCCAACGCCCAGAAGGATGGCCTTCGCGCCCTCCGCGCCAATCTGGTCGAGGCCATCAAAAAGCAGCCCCAATCCCTTGCTCTCCACGCTTTTGAACGATGTGTCATCCACCAGCACAATCGCGCCCTTGATCCGGCCCGCCGAGGCCGTAAGCGTTGCCGACTGCAAATCCGAAACATACAACACATCGCCGCGCACACCGCCCTCCGGCGTCGAGGGACTCCACCCCTCGCTCTCGAGATGCAGCCGCTGCTCATGCGGCAGGATCATCCGCGCCGTTGCCAGGGTCTCCGGCTCCCACGTCGCCGGTATCGTCCAGCTCTCCTTGTGCACATTGGCCAGGCCCAGCCGCGTGAACTCAGCCGTCGCCCACTCTGTCGCCCGAACGTAATTCGCCGAGCCGGTAAGCCGCGGGCCGATCTCGTCGGCAAGCTCGCGATCATACTCGTAGGCCTTGCCCGCGAGCATCATCTGACCGCCCAGCCGGATCAGCGCCGACTGCGTCTCCGGTGTCAGTATCAACGTGGATTTCGGTGGTCCGGTTTGCGGCGATGCTTCCTGCGCGGAAACCGAGCCAACCGCAACCAGACAGCCAAGGGCGACGATAGCAATGGAATTTCTCATTGGCCCATCCTAACTCAACCGATGGGCAGCCGCGTCAGCAAATTCCGGCTCTCTGCTCAGCGTTCAGGCTGCGGCCGCGTTCACACTCGCCAGTGATCCGCCCGCCAGTTCTGGATGCGCTGCTTGATCTGCAGCCGATTGAGCTTCTTTTCGAGCGCCTCGTGCACCAGTTCGGGAACCTCTTCGTCCGAGGCAAAGCGCAGCGCGATCAACTGGTCTTCCGTCAGTTCGTCAATCCGGTGCCGCAGGTGCTCCGGCAACACCATTGCCAGCCGCAGCCGCTCCTCCAGCCGAATCACACGATCCTGCACCTTCAGCGGATAAAGCCGCGACTTCAACGCGATCACGATCAGCACCACCGAAACCACCAGCATCCACAGGCCAATCAGCAGATCGCGGTCCTTGTGTAGACTCTGGACAAAAACCGTTACGCCCAGAATCAGGCTGAACAGCAGCAGACCCGCCGCGAGAAAATGAAACATCGGGTCAATACTGGCGTGGTTTTTCAAGTGTTGTGTGCGAGGTTCCTTCATAGTCGTTCACCAACCTTCGCGACCATTCTAACGCCTACTTTGGCAGCGTGCTGGTCAATCCCTCATGGTCGCCGCCCGCGCCCGCTACAAACGCCGCCGTGGCGCTGGTCAATGAATGATTGCCTAAAGAACGATTGCCCAGAGTGCCGCCGCTCAAGGCCGCATTGCTCAAGGCCGCGTTGCTCAAAGCTCCGTTGCCAACTGCTCCATTGCCCGAGGACGCAACCGTTGTGGCCGCAGCAGCCGTGCCCTCCGGCGTCGGATACGTCTCCCTCGCCAGCACGTCCAGGTGCGCCGGGTCCAGCGGTGGCACGTGACGCGGCAGCACCCGATCCCGCCCCGTAATCAGGTAATCCGCCAGCAAGCCCCCGGCCACATACGGGCTGAGAATCACAATCGGAACCACGTAGCCGGACTTCAGCAGCGACTCCGCGATCCCGTGATTCGCATGGCTGGGACGGCGATACCCCGGCACCTGGGGAATCTGATACACCGTCAGATCCAGCCGCCGATGACGGTGCGCATACACCACCAGCCGGTGCGCGATATGGCGCGGCGTCGTCAACCCCGCATCCGGAAATGCACTCCGCCGAAACTTCCCCGGAAAGTACAGATTCAACACATAACGATCGAAGTCCGCGCAGTTATTTGTCAGCAGGCGAAAGTGGGATACATTCAGCGCGCCGTTCAGGTGATCGATCAGCGCCTGGTCCTGCGCCGGAGTGGTATTGAAGCGCAGCGCGAAGATGCGCCGCTCATAGGCTGCGCCGATCAGCTCGGTCCAGCCGCCGGAAAAAAATCCCCCCTTGGGCAAGCCCTCGGTAAACTCCGCGAGGTATTTTTCGCGGTAGCGATCACGCAACCGCCGCACCGCCTCGGCATCCACATGCGCCGGTACCTTCGCCACGCTCTCGACCGCGTACAGATACGGCAACAGCGGCATCGCCACCCAGTCATAGTGGCCGATTCCCTCGTACCGGCTCAGCACAATCCCCGTCTCGCCTGCACCGCAAAGCCGCAGATGGACCGGCGTATCCGCGCAAACCCGGCTCAGATACAGCGCCGCGTGTCCGGTCGGGTTCAGGTGGCCAAACACCCCGTACGGCTCCTCCAGCAGCAGCGCCGCCTGGCCATGCAGCTTGGCTGAGACGCAAAGTACCAGGGTAAACAGAAATCCGATGCGCCACGCAACCCGTCGCCCACAGGCACAGATCGAGCACAACTGTCGGGCTTTGCGGTCCGGCATCAATACTCCTCAATCAGGGCGCTTTGCGTTCGAGAGCCAGCTTTTCGGAAATCCAGCTCGGCGTTCCGGTACCACGGAGCGCAATTCTCCATGTGTCACTAAAGACACAGTATCTCAGAATTTCTTTTCATCCTGCACAAAAATCTGCCTGTTAGGAAGTCATCCGCCTGTCATGATACGGTTGTCCCCGGCGGTAACTTCATGCCTTTTCGTCGGCAGTTTTTCTCCCGTTAAGATGACTCCAATATCTTCCGAGGTTGGTTCATGCGCGTGATTTCTTCCCTTCCCTTTTCTTCCCGACGGCGGCTGCGATCCATGCCGCGCCTGCGATGGATGACCTGCCTGGCGCTCACGCTCATTGCCTGCTCGGGCATGATGCACGCCCAGATCACCAGCACGATCACCAACCCGACCGCCAGCCCGACCGACACACCCGTCAGGATGCCCCGCCTCTTCAGCAGCCACATGGTGCTCCAGCGCGACCGGCCCGTCCATCTCTGGGGATGGGCCACGCCCGGCGAAGCCGTCACCGCATCCTTTCGCGGCGAAACCCGCACCGCAACCACCGACGAACTCGGCCGCTGGAGCCTCTATCTCGCTCCCGGCGCGGCCGGCGGTCCCTTCGTCCTGACCGTAGCAGGCTCTCTCGCCGATACCGACAAGCTCCTCTTCGACGACGTGCTGGTCGGCGATCTCTGGCTCGCCGGCGGCCAGTCCAACATGGAGTTCGAGATGCGCAAGTCAGCCACCGCGGCCACTGACCTTCCGGCCGCGGGCAACGACCGCATCCGCCTGCTCACGGTCAACAAGAAAGCCGCCGACTATCCCCAGACCGACTTCGTCGGCATCGGCTGGACCGCGTCCACCCCCGCCTCCGCCCGCGATTTCTCCGCCGTCGCCTGGTACTTCGCGCGCGAGATCGAGGCTCGCGAACACGTCCCCGTCGGCGTCATCGATTCGACCTGGGGCGGCACCATCGCCGAATCCTGGACCCGCCTGACCGCGCTCGGGGACGACGCCGCCCTCGCTCCCGTCTTTGCCGTGCGCGGCCAGATGACCGACCACGAGGCCACTGCGCTGCTCGAGGACAAGCTCCACGACCAGCAGCGCGCCGCAGCCCGCGCCGCCGGAAAACCCGCACCCCAGTTCCCCTGGAACCCCATGCTCGACATGTGGGCGCCCGCCATGCTCTGGAACGGCATGATCGCCCCGCTCACCCCGTTCCCCATCCGCGGCGTCCTCTGGTATCAGGGCGAAAGCAACAGCGCCCTGGCCCGTGCGCCGCTGTATGAACGCCTCTTTGAAACCCTCATCACCGACTGGCGCAGCCAATGGGCCGAGGGCGATTTCCCCTTCCTCTACGTCCAGATCGCCAACTTCAAATCCACCCCGCAGGAGGACTGGGCCACCATCCGCGAGGCCCAGCGCCGCACCCTCAAGCTCCGCCACACCGCCATGGCTGTCACCATCGACATCGGCAACCCCGACGACGTTCACCCCACCGACAAGGTCACCGTCGGCCACCGAC
>JAJZFR010000410.1 GCA_021805265.1 Acidobacteriota bacterium
TGGCAGCGCAGGTTTCACCACGCCGTCCGCTCGATTTCAGGCTCGCTCTGGCTCATCATGACTCGGGTGGAATTTCGTCCATCTCTAGCGAATCTGCTGACGCAGCCCGCTATATACCAGACGTTCGCTGCGCACAGGACGCTTGAGGCTGGCGCGAACCTCCGCGACCCCGAGTCCAAGCTCCGCCATCTTCCGGCTCAGCGTATTCCGGTGCATCCCCAGTTCCTCGGCAGCCTTGCACTGGTTGCCCCGGTTCGCAAGCAGAGCCTCCAGTAAAAATTGCCGTTGGAATTGGCGTACAGCGTCCTCGAAGGCAACGCCAGTGGAATACATCTGGTTGACCAGGGTGTCTAATTCGCGCTTCACGTCTCGTCCTCGTGTCTCTATAGATTGCCATGCGACAGGGCGTTGTGTCCCCTCGTATGCGCGAATTCTTTACTGCCCGTTTCGATCAGGATCAACTCGCGCTGTCCGGTGCGGCATTCGGTGTAGGGTTCGGAGCCTGGGGCACCAACGACTGAAGCCCCGTCAATATCCGTTTCTTCAGGTTTTCCGTCGTCAGGTTCGACAAGACCTCCGCCGGACTCAAAAGATATTTCGGCAAAAGCGCCCGCGAAAGCTCATCCGAAGACGGATAAAACGCCGCAACTACAAACAGGCAAACTGTTGCCAGAGCGACTCCGCGAATCGCTCCAAGAACAATCCCGGCGACCTCGTCGATCCTCGTCAACTCCAGCGACTGAATCTCGTGATGGATGGTGTGGCCCACCATCCCTAATGCGAGCATCACGATGATGATCTGGAGCACAAACCAGATCGACTGCGATAACGGCAGACTATGCACCATCGGCGCAAGTTCCTTGGCAAAGCGAGAGTAGTTTCGGCTCGCGAATTCAATTCCCGCAATCAGGGCGACAATCGAGATCAGCGACCTCACAATCCCGCTCCGATAACCGGAATACACGCTCCAACCAAACACCGCGATCAAAACAAAATCGATCAGGTTCACAAACTGCCTCTTTTCCCGAACATCCAACCAACAACGGAAATGCTCTTCCTGCAAATCGGCGTACGTAATTTGCCTGAGAACCGGATTTACAACTGCAAGTCTCGCCCTGTCAACGAGCGAAACGCCTCCAGGTACTTGCCCTGCGTACGCTCCACAACTTCGTCTGGCAGCCCCGGTGCCGGGGCCTGCTTGTTCCACCGAATCGATTCCAGATAATCCCGCACAAACTGTTTATCGAAGCTCGGCTGCGCTCCGCCAGGCTTCCATGAAGCCCCATCCCAGAAGCGCGATGAGTCTGGCGTCAGCGCTTCATCGGCCAGCACAATCCCGCCGCCGTCCACTCGGCCAAACTCGAACTTGGTATCCGCCAGGATCAATCCACGGGACTCCGCATGCGCAGCAGCCCGGCCATACAACGCCAGCGTCAGTCGCTTCAACTCCCGCGCATCCCCGGCTCCCAGAATCGCCTCGGCCTGCTCATAGGGAATATTCTCGTCGTGCGCCCCGTCCTGGCTCTTCGTAGCCGGGGTAAAGATTGGCTCCGGCAATTTCGACCCATCCTGCAATCCCTCGGGCAGTCGAATCCCGCAGACCGTACCCGTCGCCTGATATTCCTTCCATCCCGAGCCAGCCAGATACCCCCGCGCCACGCACTCAACGGGAAACATCCGCGCCCGCTTCACCAGCATTGAACGCCCCTCGATCTGATCCGCATACGGCTGCAACATCGCGGGAAACTCCCGCACATCGGCGCTAATCAGATGGTTCGGAACAACCTCCCCCAGCAGGGAGAACCAGAAAAGCGAAATCTGCGTCAGGATACGTCCCTTGCCGGGAATTCCCGAACCCAGGACGTGATCGAAGGCCGAGATGCGGTCCGTCGCCACCAGCAGAAGGTCCTCGCCGACTGCATACAAATCGCGCACCTTTCCGCGCGCAATCAACGGTATCGCTCCCAGACTGCTTTGAAGCAAAACGGACAAGAAAAAACCTCGCTGAATGGAAACCGAACCGACGAATTGCTGCTGCGGAGAACCGTGAAAAATTCGTTCGATTCACAGAATGTTGGAGGGAAAACTCGGGTGCTGATCCCGGAATGTTTTGCCGCGACCTGTTGATTCTCGCGCCTGGAACTCCACGGTGTCAATTGCTTTTGCTCCTGAAGGTAACCTGCCGCTCGCGAATGATGTTACCTTCGACACCTTACCTGCCAGTCAAGCGCGCATACCTTCGTCAATCTCCCCCGCCGCTGGTTCAACCCTTATGCTGACGCTCGTTCCTGGCCCTCCCGGCCGCCCATGTGGACGCTCACGATCCGCGACACTCCCGGCTCCTGCATCGTCACCCCATAGATCATATCCGCCGTCTGCATCATGCGCTTCGAGTGCGTCACCAGCAGGAACTGCGTATCCCGCGCCAGGCCGCGCAAAAGCTCCGCCAGTCGCCCCACATTCGTCTCATCCAGCGCCGCGTCCACCTCGTCCAGCACACAGAACGGGGCCGGTTGATACTGGAATATCCCCACCAGCAAACTCAGCGCCGTCAGAGCCTTTTCGCCGCCCGAAAGAAGCAGTACATTCTGCAGCTTCTTGCCCGGCGGAGAAGCCACAATCTCCAGCCCGCTCTCCGCCTGATTCTCAACGTCGGTCAGCCGTAGGAACGCCTGGCCGCCGTTGAACAACCGACTGAACACCTGGCCGAAATTCTCGTTGATCCGCGCGAATGCCTCGTCGAACTTCGTCCGCGAAATCTGGTCAATCTCCTTGATCGTGTTCTGCGTATTCTCGATCGAGTCGATCAGATCCTTCCGCTGCGTTTCCAGGAACGCATGGCGTTGCGCGGTCTCCTGATACTCATCTAGGGCCATCATGTTCACCGGACCCATCGCCTCCAGCCGCTGGCGCAATCCGCGGCTCAACTCTTCCTCAGCTTCGAGCGCTTCGCCCTCCAGCCGCTCCAATCCTTCCTCCGCCCGCAGCACCGCTGCCTCTACATTCAACTCGTTCAGGCAGCTCGCCTCCAGATGCTCAAGATCGCTCTTCAACCGTGTTGACTGGTTCGAGCGCTCGCTCCGCGTCTCCCGAAGCGCGTCCGTCTGTGTCCGCAGCGTTTTCAACTGCTGCTCGATCCCCGCCAGCCGTCCGCGCACCACGCTCACTTCCTCCTGCGCTGCGCGCGCTGCTTCAAGTGCCTGCTCCCGCGCCGACTTCAGCTCGGCATGAGCCGTTTTCAACTGCTCGTTTTCCCGCTTTCGCTGCTCCCGCTCCGCATCCGCCGCTGCGCGCTGCTGCTCCAGTTGCAACAGACGCCGTTGTAGATCCCCATGCAGCCGGTCGATCCGTTGAAACGTGCTCTCGGCGCCCCGCCGCCGTTCTTCCAGACCTGCCAGTTCCGCCGTTACTTTGGCCGCCTCCTGTTGCGCCAGTTCGCGTTGCCGACGCATCTCGGTCACCCCCTGCATCATTCCTTCGAGCGCCGCTTCGGCGGCCTGGTGTTCCGATTCCAATCGCGCGGCCTCTTCCAGCTTCCGTGCGATCTGTGCTCGCTTCTGCTCCTGTGCTTCGCTGTTGCGTTGGCTTTGCTGCTGCCAGTCCGCCAGGCGACGCTCGATCCGCTGCGCCTCCTGCTCCATCTGTTTCAGCGCAGCGCCCTGGTTCGCAGCCTCGCGCTCGGCCATTCGGCGCTGTTCGTCCAGCCCCTCCAGACGCGCCGCAATCTCCTCGATCCCCGCCGCCGCTGCCGCCGCGTCCCGCTCCGTTTTGCCCAACTCAGCTTCCAGCGTCTCCAGTTGCCTCTGCGTCTTGCGCAACTCCCGCTTCAGAGCCAGCGGACCCTCAGCCGCAGGCTTGCCGCCCGTCACCGTTCCGCTGTGGAAACACTCCCCCGTCGGGGCCAGAAAATAGCCCTCGGGATGGCGCTCGGAAAGCTCACGCGCCGTCCCCGCATCGCTCGCCAGGTACCCATCCCGCAGCCTCGGAACCAGCGCTGCAATCCTGGACGAAAATTCGCTCTGCACCCGGATCGTCTCCCGCAGCGCAACCGCCCCGGAAAATCCGGACTGCGGAAAGGCACCAGTCTCCCCGCTCACCGGCTCGCGAGCCAGCTCCTGCACCAGGAACGTCGCCCGTCCATCCAGCCCCGAGCGCAACAACTCAATCCCGACCTCCGCCTCCTGCCAGCTTTTCACCACAATGTAGCTCAGCTCTTCGCGCAGAAAATCATCCGCAATCGCCTCGTGCTCGCCCGATACCTCGAGAAAATCCGCCAGCGTTCCCAGCGGCATCCGCCCCGCTCCCAGCGAATCCGGCTTCAACAGCTTCCGCACCGTCTCCGTCGAGTAGCTGTGGTTGCGGATCACCGCATCGAGCGAGTTCTGCTGTCCGCTCAGCCTCGCCTGTTCGCTGCGCATCTGGTTGATCCGCGTCCGCAACGCAGACTCTTCCTGCCGACGCGACACCAGCGACTCGCGCAGTCCGGAAATCTCGTGCACCAACTGTGTCAGCGAGTCCGTCGCGTCCGTGAACCGAAGCTGCAACTGTCCTCGCTGGTCGCCCATCTGCGCGCCCTCTGCTCGCGCGCGCTCCAACTCGACTGCCTGCCGCTCCGCCTCGCGCTCGAGGCCCGCCAGGGACTCTTCGGTCTGCGCAATCTGGTTCCGCGCAATCCCCGCCTGCGTCACCAGATGCATCGCGTTGCGCCGTCCCGCCTCCACCTGCCGCTCCGCGTCGCTCACTCGCGCCCCAATCTGCCGCGATTCCTGCTGCCGCTCCTCCACCAGCTTCCGAAACGCATTCGCCTCTGCGGCTACCGTCTGCTGAAACTGCAACTGCTGCGCCCGTTCTTCGCCAATGCCAGCAATCTGCTCCCGCGTTTGTTCCGCTTCGGCAGCCGTTGCCGCCAGCCGCGATCCCAGCTCCGCCACCCGCTCGCTGTTGTTCTGTTCCCGCGCCAGCGCTCGCTCCAGCTCCACCGCCGCCGCATTCGCCTCCGCCTGCGCCGACTGACCCTGACGGTCCAGCGCATAGCTTCGCTCCGTCAGCCCCTGCTGCTCGGTTTCGTGCGCACTCACCTCGCCCGACGCGGCTTCGATCTCCGCGCTCAACTGCGCGATCTCCCCCTCCAGACGAACTTCGTCCGCATCCATCCGCGCCATCCGGCTCGCCAGCGTCACGCGCAGCTTCCCACGCAGCTCATCGCGCACCGCCGCGTAACGCTCCGCCTTCGCCGCCTGACGCTTCAGACTGTTCATCTGCCGCGTCACTTCCTCGAAAATATCGTCCACACGGGCCAGATTCTGCTTCGCTGACTCCAGCCGAAGCTCCGACAAACGCTTCTTCGTCTTGAAACGCGTAATCCCTGCCGCCTCTTCGATAATCGAGCGGCGATCATGCGGCTTCGAGCTGAGCAACTGGCCGATCCGTTCCTGGCCGATAATCGCGTAGCTCTCCGGTCCCAGGCCCGTACCCATGAAGATGTCCTGAATATCCCGCAGCCGGCACAGCTTCCCGTTTAACAGATATTCGCTCTCTCCGGTCCGGAACAGCCGCCGCGTGATAATCATCTCGCCCTTCTGCGGGCGCAGGTGAAACTTCCTCCGTCGAATCTTCAGCACCACCGACTGGCTTGCATCCGGGCCAGGCTCTCCCTCGGGATTCCTGACCATCGGCCCACTCTCCTCGCCATCCTCGATCACCTGCCCAGGCTGGTGATCGGCGATGATCTCCTCAGCCTCCGTGGCCAGTCGCTGCCGCACAGCATCTTCGTCCCAGTCGCCCTCCATTTCTGTCGGCATGTCGGAGCCGATCTCGATCTCCGGCTCCACCGCAATCGGCCCCTCATAAGCCTCCGGGTCTACCAGCGTCAGAGACACCTCGGCCATCCCCAGCGCCTTCCGCGTCCGCGTCCCGCTGAAGATCACGTCCATCATGTGGGACCCGCGCAGCGTCTTCGCGCTCTGCTCGCCCAGAACCCACGTCACCCCGTCCAGGATGTTCGACTTCCCGCAACCGTTCGGCCCCACCACCACTGCTATTCCCGTACCCGGTAGCAAAAGCTCCGTCCGATCACAAAAGCTCTTGAATCCAAGGATGTGTATCTTCTTCAGTTTCAGCATGTCTGCTCCGTGTGGGTGTTTTTCGCGCGCGGCTTTCGTGCTGGCCGCAATGCAGCCGTCCAGTCTCAAAACTAAGGACGCCAATCCGCCCGGTCAACCCATCCCGACCGACTTCCTGTGGATAAGAAGTCCCTAATTGCGATCTTTTTCGCCTGGATCCAATGCCGAGTGATACCCCTACTTCCCAGCCGGGGCTTCGTCCACAATGTGGCCCATCTTCGCGTGCTTGGTCTCCAGATATTTGCGGAAGCTCTCCTGCGGCGCAACCTCCGCCGAGATGCGCTCGACCACTGCGATCCCCGCCGCTTCGAGCGCCATCACCTTCTCCGGGTTGTTGGTCATCAGCCGTACCCGACCCACGCCCAGCAGTTTCAGCACAGCCACCGGCAACTCGTACTCGCGACAGTCCGCCGCGTAGCCCAGCTCCACGTTGGCCTCGACCGTATCCCGTCCCTGATCCTGCAACTCATAGGCTTTCAGCTTGGCCATCAGCCCGATGCCGCGGCCTTCCTGTTGCTCATACAGCAGAATCCCCGCGCCTTCACTCCCGATCCGTTCCAGGGCAAGCTCGAGCTGCTGCCGACAGTCGCAGCGCAGCGAACCGAAGACATCCCCGGTCAGGCACTGGGAATGAATCCGCATTACCGGAGCCGT
>JAJZFR010000249.1 GCA_021805265.1 Acidobacteriota bacterium
GAGCCGTACAACTGGATCGACCGCTGGTAGGAGTAATCGCCTGCGCCGCCTGGCGGGAACATCGAGCGCGTGATCAGCGTCTCGCCCGGATCCTGGCGATTGATACGCATCGGGTTCCATGCGTAATAAAGCCGGATGGGCGCATTGATGATCGGCGCAATCACCTGAATCTCGCCGCCCGTGGACATGCGCGGCTTGAGGTTGGTCCCGCTCAAGGGCCGGATGTAGTCGCTGAACTGAATCTGTACGCCGCCCTCGCAGGTGCCGTTGTTGTAGACCGGGCAACCATAGAGCGGCGCGTTCAGGCTGGCGTAGCCTTCCGGGCTTTCCTGAAGCTGATTGTTATCCGCCGAGACGGCAATGCCAAAGTCGTCAAAGATCGCGAAGGTAACCGGCCCGACGATGGGGATGCGGTATTCGAGGTTGTTGGTAAAGTCCGTATCGCCGCCGATCGAAACAATGCTGTAGACAGGCAGCGGAACCTGGATGCACTGGTGCAACTGCGGATTGTACGGGTCGCGCGGGACGCAGGTGCCATCCGGATTCGTGAGGTTGAACTGAATCCGGTTGGGGATATAGGCGTAAGGCGTGGCGGAACGTACATCGAATCCGCGCAGATCGGCTTCGCCGCCCGCGTAGAAGCGGTTGTTGGGCGGAGCGACATCGCCGCCGTAACCCTGGATGTATTTCAACTCCGCGCGCCAGCCCAGCACGTTGCGGCCCTGTGCCGACGGCCACAGGTTCTTCATCGGAGTGAACTGCTTGTAAGCGAGCGCGGGCATCACGTAGCGAACGTTGCCCCACAGGCCAGAGGTCTGCACCAGCGCGGAAAATTCCTTGCCCGTGCGCGGGCGCATGGGATTGCTGATGGTGCTCAGGCTGTAGCTGAGCGAGATGGAGCTGTTGACGATGCCCGCGAGAGCGTTCTGGCCCTGAATTCCGGAGCGGAAATTCAAGGTGTTGAAGAGATTCTGCGAAGCAGAACTGAAGGCCGTGATGGTTGACCGGGTGAGCGAATAGGTAAAGCCCACGCGCTGGAAGTTGTGATGCGGCAGCGGATAGCTCACCGACCAGTTCAACCCCGTGGAGGCGCTGTTGTAGTTCTGGATCAGGGTGTTATTCGCCAACTGCTGATTCGGGCCAATTCCGGCTCCCGCGGCGTAGTTCTTGGCCGGGTTGTAATCGGACTTGGTGTTGAAAATCTGGAAGCCGAGGTTGAGCGGTCGGTTGTGGAAGTACGGCTGAGTAAAGCCGAAGAGGAACTGCCGCTGGACGTTGCCCAGGTTGGCCTGGAGGCTGAGCGTCTCGCCCAGGCCCAGGAAGTTGTTGGTCTGGTAGTTCACCCCCAGGAACGCGCCCTCGAGACCGGAAACGCCACCGTTCAGTCCGATCGAGTTCTTGCCTTTTTCCTTCACCTTGAGCAGCAGATCGACGGTGCCGGCCTCGGTGTTCTGGTGCGCTTCCGAGTCCTGGTCCACCTTGAGCGGATCGAAGTAATCGAGCTGGTTCAGGCGCAGAAGGCTGTACTCCCAAAGCTGCGAGTTGTAGACCTGGCCTTCCTGGAGCAACAACTCGCGGCGGATGACGCGGTCGCGGGTGAGCGTGTTGCCCTGAATCTCGATGCGCGAGACATAAAAGGGCTTGCCTTCGTCGATATCGACGCTGAGCGCGACGGTGTGGTTCTTGTCGTCGATGGTGGCCTTGGGAATGGCGCCAAAGTTGATGTAACCGAGCTGGCCATAAGCCTTCTTGAGATTTTCCAGCCCCTTGCCAATCGCAGTCGCGTTGAAGACGGCCCCATCCTTGATGAGAAAAGTATTGCGCAGCGCGCGAACGTTGGTCACGGCCTTGTTGCCGGTGAAGGTGATGTGGCTGAGGCGATAGCGGTCCCCCTCCTCGATGGGCATCAGGATGTCGATGCGCTTGCCCTTGTTGGGCTGGAAGGTAAACAGGTTCAACCCGCCCTGATCGCGAATCTGGGTGCGCGGCTGCTCGACGGCTGCGTTGTAGTAACCCTTGTCGCGATAGGCCTGGCGGACGCGCTCGGCATCCTCCTCGAGCTTCGAGCTGTCGTAGGTCTTGGCGAAGAGGTTTTCGAGGAAGATCGAGTACGGAATGCCGATCGGGCGCAGGTTCTTCATCGAGCGCCGCAGAACCAGGCTGCTGATGTGCTGGTTGCCAACGAACTTGATATTGCCGACCTTGACCGTCGGGCCTTCCTTGATGTTGAAGTTCACCTGAACGGACGCGGGCGGAATGCGCTTGACCTCGGTCCGGATGGTGGCGAACTGGTGGCCGTGCTCGGCCAGCAATTGTTTGAGCACCGTCTCGGCCTGCTTGATTTTGGTGGGGTCGTACTGGCTCTCGACAGACAGGCCCACCTTCTCCTTCTTGAAGCGATCCAGCACGTCCGACTGCGAAACCGAGTTCAGCCCCTTGTAGTTGATCTCGCGGATATTCGGCTTTTCCAGCACGAAGACATCGAGGATCACGCCCTTGTCCGAGTCGTCGCGCTCAATGCGCAGGTCCTCGAAGTAGCCGGTATTCCAGAGCGAGTTGAAGTCGCGCTCGATCGAGACGGGATCGTAGGTATCGCCGGGATGAGTGAACAGCCGGGCCAGGATGGTTTCCTTGGGGATACGGCGATTGCCGATCACGCGAATCTGGTAGATCGTATCCGGATTCTGCGCGGCATCCGTTGCCTGCGCCGCGTCAGTACTCGGGGCTGCGCTGGCACTCGGGGCTGCGTCAGGACTCTGGGCGACCAGGATCGTGCCGCTGATCGCCAGCAGCAGCAGGGCGAGCAGTTGCATGGACCGGGAAACAGACCGGGAAATCTCTCGGGAAAAGCCTCGAAGAAAATCGCGCGAGCAGGAGAGAGTGCGCGTTCGAAGGCGGCGACGACGCGAGAAGCTGCGGAATCGAGGGTGCCCTGACGTCACCGGGGACATGCCCTCGCGTGAACCATTGGACAAATACAGTGCATAGATCGACTTGACGGGAAAGATAAGCACACCCTCACTGCTCGAAAGATCGTTTCTGCCCGGAAACTTCGGCTCCGGACAACATGTCTCCGGACCAGACCGCACCGGATCGATGCTGAAATGTCGAAAACCTGATTATATTGGAGCGAACCACGTCTGCCCAAATCGGCTGTCGCATTACGCTCCGGTTAACTCTCCAACTCGGCCAGAATCCGATACCTCGCGGAGTGGCTGTCCCATGCAATCTGGAGCAGATTGGGCTTGCAGCATACCTGACAGTCCTCGACGTAGCTTTGACGACTCCCCGCCGAGGGGTCCACGCTGGTTTCGTTCCACTCGCCACAACCGGCACATTGAAATCCTGTTTCGGCCTGCACGGTGAGCCTCCGCTTTCCCCGCCTTCTGGCCACGCTGCGGCCCTGTACAGTCTATCGGAACAGACTCCGATTCGCCTTCCTGAGCCGCTTCGAAGACAATGGAAAGGTTACATTCATAGACGCAGCAGAAGAAAACTTGTGAGGTATGCTCCATGACCAGTGCAATCAGCCCGGACTCCACGCTCTCCGCCACTGCGCGCATCTATACTTTCTCCCCCACCGCTATCGACGGCACGGAGCGCTCGCTGGCCGAGTTTCAAGGCAGGATCATGCTCCTCGTCAACACCGCCTCCCATTGCGGCTTTACCCCGCAGTACGCGGGCCTCGAAGCCCTCTATCAACAGTACAAGGATCGCGGACTGGTGGTGCTCGGCTTCCCCTGCAATCAGTTCGGTGCGCAGGAACCGGGAACGGCAGCCGAGATTTCGCAGTTCTGCCAGTTGAACTACGGCATAACCTTCCCGATGTTTGCGAGGATCGACGTCAACGGACCCGGCGCGCACCCGCTCTACCGTTATCTGACCAGCACCAAAGCCGGATTGTTCGGAACCGAAGCGATCAAGTGGAACTTCACCAAGTTTCTGGTGGACCGTGAGGGCCTGGTAGTGGGCAGATTTGCCCCCAGGGCTACGCCGGCGGAGCTGGCCATCGAGGTGGAGAAGCTGCTGGCGCCCATCGGAAGCGGGATCGCGTAAAAAAACCGTCAGGCTTCCGGTGCTGCCGCCGGGCTTTCCGCTATACTCGCCCTGAGCATTTCGAGCGTTTCGAGCGCCGCAGCCAGTACCCGAGACAAAGGCCAGGAGGCAAACAGGATGGAGCGATCCGGGCGCAGGGCGACCCGAAAATCGGATGGCCCGCTACAGCCAGCAACGATCAACTTTCCGGATCGACTTTACTACCGAATCGGCGAAGTAGCGCGCATCTGCGGCGTTGCTCCCTCCGTTCTGCGCTTCTGGGAGTCGCAGTTCCCAAATCTCAAACCAAACAAGGGTGGCACCGGGCAGCGCCTCTATCGGCGCAGGGAACTCGAACTCGCCCTGCGCATCCGCCAACTGGTCTATGACGAGGGCTATACGCTTGCCGGGGCGCGTCAGGCCCTTTCCAACTCGTCCAACTCGTCCAGTGCAGCCACCCCGGTAGCCAGGACCGCGTCGCCTCAGCAGCCCTCCGCTGCGGCCAGCACTTCACCATCCTCAATCCAGAGAATCCGCGCCGAACTAAGGAACATCCTCGAAATACTCAGCCCGCAAAGCGCCAGGGGACGCGCGGCAAAGCCCAAAGACAGCGCGAAGCGCGATTCCGCCCTCTCGCTCTTCCCCGAGTTGACCGAGCAGGGTATCCGTGACGATTCTGCTCCGGAGGACTTGCCCTCCATCTGAATCATGCGTCCGCCCCGCATCCGGGCAGCATTTCAAAGCAGTGCACCAATTTGCTCACCGAATTCTGTAGCAAGTCGTGCTATAGTCGCAGAAGTTACTCAAGATTCCCTATCCCTATCTGTTTTTTTCGAGTCATTCTTCCCAGTTATACTCGCCGACCCACTTAACCTGTCCTTCTTATATGGCAAGCATCATGGAGTCGCATTCCTATGAACTGTCCTTATTGCGGAACCAGCACGTTTCGTCTGTCCCATTTGCGCCTGACCGACTTCTCGCGCCTGATCCTGCTCAGATTCCCGGTTCGTTGCAGGCTTTGTCGCGAGCGCTTTTATGTGTTTCTATCCACTGCGATGAGTGTTCGTCGGCTCCATCGGCAGCACATTCAGGAAAAGTCCGCGTTCCGTAACGAAAATGAGGTTGCAGGCAACAACGGCATCGACTGAGATCGCTCCCGGAGTCAAACCCCCTGATCGGTTAACCGCTTGAAGCGGTAGTCCGAGCCTGATTGGGATTGCAGGCAAATCGCGCCAACCTGCCGGTTTCAGCGAATGCCAACCTGCCCGCGTACACTTTCGATCAGTTTCTTCGAGTCGTAGCCCACGCCGTTGCGAAACACGGTTCGGACGTTTTCGATATCCTCGATCTGCTTCGCGGGGTTGCCTTCAATCAGCACCATATCCGCCTGCTTCCCGGGGACAAGCGTACCGATCTGCCGCTCCCGGCCCAGATAGATTGCGCCATTTTCCGTGGCTATGTGAACGGCCTCCACTGGCGTGAAGCCAGCCTCGACCAGCAGCTCGATCTCCCGCTGATCGCCGAAACCTGGCAATACACCGCCATTGCCCGTAGGGTCAGGGCCGGCCAGCAGCAGCCCTCCGGCTTTCACAAAGGCAACCTCGAAGTCCATCTCCTTGCGCAACAGTCCAGGCACCGGCGAGTTGGCAGGAATCCTCGCCCTCAAAGTAAGGTAGCTGAGCGCCGCCTCTCCAGACATGGCATCGATCACACGCTGCTGCAGAACCGGCCTGCCCGGTGCCATGGCCTCAAAGACAGGCAGCGTGGAGGTCACAGCAACATGATGAGCAACCAGATTCCGGATCAACTGCTGGGCACCCGCGCCGTCGATCTCTTCCTTCGCCCAACTCTGCGAGCCGCCCTGTGGGCAACGATCCGGCTGTTTGCTCGCAACAAACTCGGTATCCGTGAACACCGGGCCATGTTCCAGATCGTCGATACCGAGTGCAATGGCCTCCGGCCAGGTCACCGAACACAGATGCCCGGTCAGCTTCGCGTGGTGCTGATGCGCCGCGCCGATCGCCGCCGCCAACTCCGCGCGGCTGATGTCCATGTAAGCCTTGTAGGAGGTCATGCCCTCGCTCGACCAGTAATCCACCATCCGTACCGCGTCCCCGGAACCCGTCAACTCGTGCATCTGGGCAAAGTGTGTCGGCGCGCCCTCGAGATAGGGCGCGGATGCGTCGATGGCTGGCCCCGGCATCCGGCCAGCGTCGATCTCTTCCTTCACTTTCAGGTCCGTATAGGGTTCCACGCTTCCCGTCGTCCGCATCGTAGTCACCCCGGCGGCCAGCGAAAGCCTGGGCGCGGAAAACGGAATCTCCGCCACAAAGAATCCCGGCTCGTCGAGTTCGCCGGATGCGGATTGCTCCGCCGCAGAGTCGGTGTAGTACAGGTGATCGTGCATCCCCACCAACCCCGGAATCACCGTGAACCCGGCAAGCTCGATCCGCTCCGCACCAGTCAACGAAGGTGCGCTATTCGCTGGGCCGACGTAGACCAGCTTGCCGTGGTCCACCGCAATCGCCTGATCTTCGCGAGAAGCCCCGCCCGTCCCATCGATCACGCGAACATGATCCAGCACAAACACCGGTGCCGATACCGTGATGAACTCCCCGCCGCTCTTCGGCGCAGTGGTCTGCGCCGCTGCGGGAAACAGAAGACTGACCAAAACAAGCGCAACTCGCATGGATCGCCCCCCTGAAGACCGGTCTCGAAGAACG
>JAJZFR010000261.1:0-1370 GCA_021805265.1 Acidobacteriota bacterium
AGGCCGTGGTGCTTACGGCTGAGGAATCGAAGTTTGGAGCAGTGGAGACCTTTGCCGAAGCGCAGCGCTGCGCGGAACTGTTCAAAAAGCACAGCGAAACCATCGACGGAATTATTGTCACTCTGCCAAACTTTGGCGATGAGCGCGGTGTTGCCGACGCGATTCGGCTCTCCGGGCTGAAGGTTCCGGTGCTGGTGCAGGCGACGCCAGACAAGAGCGATGCGATGACCATCGCCACGCGGCGCGACAGCTTCTGCGGCAAGATGAGCGCCTGCAACAACCTGATGCAGTACCGCATTCCCTACTCGCTGACCACGCTGCACACGGAGTCTCCGCAGTCGGCAGAGTTCACGGCGGACATCGAGTGGTTCGGCCAGGTCTGTCGCATTGTGAAGGGGCTGAAGAATCTGCGTATCGGAGCCATTGGCGCGCGCCCTTCCGCCTTCAACACAGTGCGCTATTCGGAGCGCATTCTGGAGTCGCACGGCATCTCGGTCGAGCCGATCGATCTGTCCGAGATTCTGGGACGTATCGAGCGCATGAAGGACACCGACGATGTGGCGCAGGGGAAACTTGCGGCGATCAAAGGATACGTTTCGACGTCTGGAATTCCCGAAGCCGCGCTACTCAAAATGGCCAAGCTGGGCGCGGTGATCGACATCTGGATGAAGCAGACCGCAGTCACGATCAGCGCGGTGCAGTGCTGGACTTCGCTCGAAGAATACTTCGGCATTGTTCCCTGCACCATCATGAGCATGATGTCCAACGATCTGATTCCCTCGGCCTGCGAAGTGGACGTTCCGGGAACGCTCAGCATGCACATGCTGGCGCTTGCCTCGGGCACTCCGTCGGCGCTGCTGGACTGGAACAATAACTACGGCGCGCACCCGGACAAGTGTGTCTGCTTCCATTGTTCGAATCTGCCCAAGCACTTCTTCAAGGAAGTGAAGATGGATTTCCAGGAGATTATCGCGGGCACGGTGGGCAAGGAGAATACCTTCGGGACGTGCGTCGGTCGCGTGAAGAGCGGCGCGATGAGCTATGCCCGTTACTCGACCGATGATCGCCGCGGAGTGATTCGCGGCTATGTTGGACCGGGGCAGTTCACCGACGATCCACTGACCACCTTTGGCGGCGCGGGCGTGGCAGAGATTCCCAAGCTGCAGCGGCTGCTGAAATACATCTGCCGCGAGGGTTTCGAGCATCATGTGGCGGCGAACTTCAGCGACGTTTCACGCGCTGTCCACGAAGCGGCCACGCGCTATCTCGGCTTCGAAAGCCACTACCATCCGGAGCTGGAAGACTAAGGCATTTTCCGGAATACCGTGAACTTTCCGAAGTTCGTGAGGGTGGATTCTTGTTGAGGAAAA
>JAJZFR010000261.1:1470-6758 GCA_021805265.1 Acidobacteriota bacterium
CCCTCGGTGTATCTGATGGCCGCCGATGAGCGCATCGTGAAGTACAAGCACGCCGTGGCGCGCGGCAGGAAGCTGGAGAAATACGCCATGCTCAACCTGTGTGCGCGCAAATGGGGACTGACGGTTTCGATCACCCGCTTCGCCCACTTTGGCGCGGTGCCTGGCGAGTTGCAACGCAGGTTTGAAGTTGCGGCAGGAGTGAACGCAGCGCTGCTGCACACGACGCGCGCGGGAGCAACCTCGGCTGCGCTCTTCCACGCCGCCGCCGAGACTTACGCGCAGGCGGGTTTTTCCGGCGCGGAGCAGCACCACCATCAAGGCGGCGCAACCGGCTACTGGGAGCGCGAGTGGGTGGCCACGCCCGAGGGCACAGAACGAGTCGTCAATGCTCAGGCCTTCGCCTGGAATCCAAGCGTGGAGGGCGGCAAGGTGGAGGACACTGTGCTGCTTCGCAACGGAGCCATTGAATTGCTGACACCGACGCCGGAACTTCCCGCGCTTCGGTCAAGTTATGCGGGCGAGGAGTATCAGGCTACGGGTGTGCTGGTGCTGTAGCGGTCGCCTTCGGCAGCAGCGTAAGCCGCGCCGTCAGCACCACCAGCGCCGACCACAGCACGTCCGCGCCCAGCAGGTGAATCACCTGCATCCACACCGGGGCCAGCAGCCACACATCGAGCGCGCCGAGTACATATTGCAGAGCCAGCAGCGCAACCACCAGCGTTGAGAGCCTGCGATTGTCCCACGGCCCGCCGCGACGCGTGGCGCGGATGAGCAGCCAGATGAGGAAAATGCTTGCCAGGATGGCGACCGTCGGGTGGGTCCATCGCCAGCGCAGCAGCCAGGTGCTGTTGGCGGAGAAGTCCTCGTCCATTGAAGCGCGCAGCGAGGTAGCCGGAAAAAGCGTGTCGCCAAGCGCGGCCATCGAGCCGGTGACGCCAACGATCATCACCGCGATCATGCCGATTGTCGTGCCGACAGCGTGAGTAATGCGCAGGTCGCGCCAGCGAAAACCCTGTCTGCGCCCGAGCATGTGAGCGGTCATGGCCAAGGTCGCCACCAGCATCAGCGTGTTCGATAGATGCAGTGCGAGGAACGGAGCGCGCAGCGGCGATTGGCTCTGAGCGGTCAGCCCGAGCTTGACCAGCAGCGCACCCAGCAAACCCTCGGTGAGCGTGAAGAAGACGGAAGCTCCCGCGGCCCAACGCGCCAGGTGGCTGCTGACCGTGCTGCGCCAGGTCCAGAGCAGCAATCCAAGCACAAAAATCAGGTCCAGCCCGGCGGTAATGCGATGGGCAAACTCGATCATGGTCTGCATGCTTGGGGCCTGCTGCATGACGGTGCCGTTGCAGAGCGGCCAGTGGTCTCCGCAGCCCGCGCCCGAGCCGGTGGCGCGAACAACCGTGCCCCACAGAATGGTGGCGATGAAGTACGCCAGCACGCCCCAGGCAAAGCGACGCAAGGCCAGGGAGGGTGTGCGGTCGTCAATGCGGGTAGCGGAGCGAGTCATGATGTTGAGCAAATCCAATCTCATTCAGTGTAGAGGAAGTACTTCGGATAAGCTCATCGATCAATATTGCGCTTCTTCTCGTTGATCAGGGCCGGAGTGCTGAGTGAGTCTTTCTCAGTCGGTCGGTTCGCCGGGAATCGCTATCCGGAAATCACCATCCGATTGCAGGCGCTGCCGGTGTAGTCTGGCCATGCATCCATGCGTTGTAGCGGCGGGCGTATTCGGCTTTGTACTGCCGGACGGCGTGGTCGTAGCTCATGGCTGCGCCGGGCGCGCTGGGGATTGCGGCCCACTCGATGCGCAGCTCATGGGTTTTGGGCGAGAGGCGTAGTTCGCCGTTGGTGACGGCGATGGACTTACCGTCGGCTTGCGCGGAAGTTACCCGCATAAACCATGGGATGTGGACGACGATCTGACTGGGCTGAGTCTGGAACTGTGTGTCCAGGCGCAGGTGGGCGGAGTGTGCGTCGGGCTGGGTGAGCGTGTAAGCTACGGTGCCGAACTGCGTTGGCGCCTGGGCGATGGCGATGGTTTTGCCCGCACCGATCCAGGCGGGCGAAATGACGCTGAGCAGATGCAGATCGTTGCCGTCTTCGCGGAGCAGCATCTGGCGCAGGAGGGTGCGGTACTCGGCGGCGAACCAGCCGTGCGGAGAGAGATTGTCCTGGAAGTTGCGCTCGCCCCAGGGACGCATGGCGAACTCGAATCCGGCCTGGGTGGAGCTGGTGTGGAGCAGGAGGCCGTAGAGTTCGCTGGTCGCCTGTTGCTGGTCGCCACGGGCGACCTCGGTGAGGGTGTTCTTGATGGTCAGATAGTGGTGGAGAAAGTACCCGTTCCAGTAGGTCATGATGCCCTCCTGGTATTTGGCCTGGGTGGCGCGGAGGGTGGCGGTGACGCGCGGGTCGTGGGGGTCGAGGGTCGGCTCGGGCACGACGGCGAGCAGGTTTCCCCAGTCCTGGCCGCCCATGTTGCCGTCAAGCGCGGGCGGAATGACCTGGTGGTTGGCCGCCGTCTGTTTGTCGAGGACGGCGAGAAAGTCCTTGCGGTAGCTGTCATAGACGGCTTGCCATTTCTGGGCGAGGTCGGGGTGTCCGGTCTGGCTGGCCATCTGGATGGAGACGCGGAGGCCGCTGAGGGCGAGGAAGTTGTAGCCAGTGAGATGTCCGGGCAGGTACTCGTTATCGAGCACGTTCGAGGCTGGCATGAGGTGGAGCGGGTCGGCAGCGCGGGCGATGACCAGCCAGTCCACGGCGCGATCGATCTGGGGCAGCGCCCAGGCGGCAAAGGCTGGGTCGTGAGTGAGCCGATAGTGCTGCCCGTACGCCCAGAGGGCTTCTCCCCAGCCGTCGTACTGCTGGGATTGAGAGAGAAAGTTGCCGTCGGGCTTCTGTGACAGGGCGAAGAAATCGAGCACCTGGCGGGCGATTGCGGGGTAGCCGGTGAGGTCGTACATGTGGGCGATGTCTGCCCCGTCGCGCAGGTAGAAGGAGTGGTAGTGGAGCTTGTTGACGGTCTGGATGTAGTTGGGGCCGATGTGGTCGCGCGCAATGAGGTCGTAGATGAGGCTCATGTCGAAGGTATCGACGGCCTTCTGTTCGGGCAGCGTGACCTGCATGCCCTGGGCGAGGATGTGTTGCCAGAAGGCGGTCACCTGCGCCTTTGCGGCGTCGAAGCGAGCGGCCTCAATGGCTGCGATGGAGTCCGGGTCGCTGACCGGAACAACCGGCATCTTGAGGTCGAGGATGACGTCGGCTCCGGCGGGGATCAGAGGCATCCAGCGGGCGACGCCGACGGGTGTGGTGGGCTGGATGGCAAGGGCGCGTGAGGCAATATCCGGTTCGTAGTTGTAGCGCGTGGCGAGGGTGAGCGAGCGCTGGACGGGTGCGTTGCCGAGCGCGGAGGGGAACGCGTAGAGCAGCTTGCCGTCACGCAGGAAGCTGCCGTCACCCGTGGAGGATTGGCCGAAGCCGTAGACCCAGTCGGGGTGGAAGGTGTCGCCGAGTTGGCGGTAATCGCCGGGGAAGCGTCCCGCTACGGGGCGATCGAAGCGGAACTCGCCGTGGAGGCGGGCAGCGGTGTTCGGCTCGGCGTCGTAGCGGGTGGCTACGGCGAAGACGGCGCGGGTGGGGAGTGGGTTGTGGTTCACCATGCGGACACGGATGAAGTTGACCAGCGTGTGGTTGGACGGGCCGCTGGACGGGCCGCCTGCCTGTGTGCCGGATTGCCCGTCGAGTGTGGCGGCGAAGACGGTGAACCGGTAGTCGATGCCGTTACGCGTGACCTGGTAGCGGTCAATGGGCAGGTGGCCGGACTCAAGGGTGCGCAGGCGGGCCTGGACGGGCAGGAGCAGCCGGTCTTCGCCAGGGCCTGTGAAGAACATCAGCTCGGCGAAGCCGGTGCGGAGGTAGCCCTCGGGAGTGATCTCGGTGGCGGCCTCGGCATCCATAACGCCGATTTCGTCGACGGATTGGGCGTAGTAGGAGAACGGCTGGGCTGGCGCGTCGAGGCCAGGGGCGAGCATCGAGGGTGGATCGGGGAGGGTGGCCGCGCTGGACTGGGCGCGCGTCGGCACCGCGAGACCGAGGACCAGAGCCAGAGCAATCCCCAGGTCGAGCGCGCGTGCGGCGGGGAGCGCGGCGACGGACCAGAGGGACCGATTTCCGTAAATTGCCATGCGGGGCGAGAGTTTTTGCGCAGAGAGCCGATAGGGGAGTCGATACATGATGGAGACAGCTTATGCCATTGGAAACGGAATGGGAATGGGGATGGGTGAGAGAGGATTTTTCGGATGCGAGGGGGCGGAATTTCAGCGGAGGGGATGCAGAGGAAAAAATGACCTGAGGAAAAACCCAGATAGGGAAACCTTCCCGTATTGAATTTAGCCGGGGATCGAGCTAAGTAGTGCTAAATAAGTCACTTGGGATGATTTTGGGAAAATCTCGCCGGGGATTGAGGCAAAGCGTTTGACCTGCGGTGAAATATTCCATGCGGGATCACGTGGATGTATTGACAAACGTATGTTTCAAAGGTTTTAATGCATCTCGGCGTATTGGGGGTTGTTTTCCGCAGGGGAAATTCCTGTGCGGAATTCGATATCCAGTCCGCGTAGGTGCGGGGATCGTTGTCGCCACAGTAGATGGCGGTCGGGGTATCCCCGTGAGGTGGTTCATTGGACGGAAAATAAAAGCGCAACCCTGGGGAGAATTGGCTATTGACAAAGCAGTTCGATACATTGTCTAATCCGTTGGCGATTGAAACGGAAAGATTCCCCGCTCCGAGTAAATCAGTTTATCGGGGTTTAAGACCGGGTTTTGAAGCAGATTTTCAATTGATTGGGACGGCCCGGTTGTAGACGGGCCTTGTAACAACTGCTTGTGACGCGCGAGATGGCGTGGTTCATGGGGTGCAAAAGGGTGCCAAGAGAGCCGATACGGAAATCCGTGATCGGCAGTAGCGATTGACCGGCAGGACGGGAAGCCCGGAATCATTCTGGCCTTACCGCTTCACAAGATGACACGATAAAGACCGGTCAAAGCAGAACTCGAAGGCACCAAAACAGTAACGGCAGCAACTTTTACCAAAGGAAGGTCACATGAGACTCGCGAGATTCAAATTTCTCATCGTGCCATTGTTCTTTGTGTTCGCATGCGTAGCAGCAATTGCGCAGCAGAACTCGGAGATCGTGGGCACAATTACGGACCCGACCGGAGCGGCAGTGTCAGGGGCGCAACTCACCCTGACCCAGGCGGAGACCGGTTTTGTCTACAACAGCGTCAGCAAC
>JAJZFR010000143.1 GCA_021805265.1 Acidobacteriota bacterium
CCAGCGCTCCTGCGAAGGCAGCCTCACGCCCCTTGTCCATCCACACATCCTGCTCGAAACTCAATCCTTCCTTGTACGGAAACAGCAGAGACTCGCTCAACAGCAGCGGCGCACGCGCCAGCACCGGCGAATCCGCCGTGCTGCTCATCTGCTCCTCCAGCCGCTCCACCAACTCCGGATCCTTGATCAGGCTCCGTCCCGTCGGCTTCAGCGAATAATCCACAAAAACCGCCATGGCCTGCCCTTCCAGCACCGCCGTACGCGCCGTATCCATCTCGTCTTTCGCCAGATGGTCGTTGTCTTCCGTCACGTTGTGGCTTACGTCCGGTGGCGTCTGATTGCTCCACTTGTCCAGATCGACGTGCTGGTCCTGCAGGGCATGCGTCAGCTCATGCACCAGCACCGGCTTCTGCGACTCCGGGTCGATCCAGTCCAACATGTAGACCGTCTTGGTCTTCGCGTCGTAGTAGCCCGCAATCTGCTCCTTCAACAGCGCCAGCAGGAACGGCTTCAACTGAAAATCCCGATCCAGCATCCCGAATTTCTTCAGCACAATCTCGCCGCGCTGCATGCGCTTGGCATCCTGGTCGTCGTTGAACTTGTCGGTCAGATATTTTTCCACCGCCGCGCGCGTAGTCAGCGTTCGCTTCACCTGGCTCTTCACCGGCAATCCCGTTTCGAGCGAAGCAAACCGGATCAGATCGTCCACGCTGTGAAAGAGCTGCTGCGCCTGCTCCTGCGTAATATGCGTCTCTGGCTTCGCAGCCGGCGCAGGCTGCTGCGCGCTCAGGGCCAGCGGTGCAAAACTGGCCGCAGCAAAACTGGCCGCGACAAAGCCAGCCGCTGCAGGCACAGCCCCCGTGAGGCAGACCAAAACCAGCACCAGCCGCGCGCAGCATTCTTCCACCTTGCGCCGGGCTTCCACCATGCGCCGGGGAAACGGAAAACGAGCGGTGAGCGACATGAATGTCCTTTCGCGGGCCACAAAACTCGAAAATCACAAAGCCGACAAACTTGAAAAAAATCGCGGTCGAATCGATCGATCTGCTTTCCCTTCGCCGCACTTTCATCCTACAGTGGCAGGGGTATCCACCAACGGCGACACTCCCTTCGGCGGTATAATCAAGAGGTAGGTACAGAGTTATCTCTCTGGAATTGAGCGGCAGCAAACCCGGCCAATGGATTGCCCCCTGAATCACCCGCGAAGCGAGCCACCCCATGACAACGGCAACCCCAGTGACGGAGACACACCCTGCGCCGCTGACGGCTCAAACGCCGCTGGCCAGCCTCTGCCTGAGCGCGGACCGGAATACGGGCACGGGCCTGAATTCGGGCAACGCTCTCGCACCGTGTCACGGAACATTGACTCCCACCCGCCTGGACGCGCCAGAAGCCGAGACCAGCGCCATACTCCACGGCGCAGCAGTCCACGACTTCGGCTGGCAGCGTCGCATCTCCGTCTGCGGCGAGGACCGCAAGCGCTGGCTCAGCGGCATGGTCACCAACACCGTCGAGGGCCTCGCCGACAACTCCGGCGCCTACAACTTCGTGCTCAACGCGCAGGGCCGCATTCAAGGCGACTGCCTGGTCTGGCGCTCTGGCGACGCGCTTGAAATCGAGCTTGCCGCCGATCAGCAAGTCGCATTGCTGACCCACTTCGATCGCTTCATCATCATGGACGACGTCGAGCTTCAACCCATCGAAGACACCACCGCGCTCGGCCTCACCGGCCCTCAATCCGAGCGTCTGCTCGAATCCCTCGGCCTGCCAGCGCCGCCCGAATGGAGTGCAAGCCAGGGTGTTCTTTGCCCCGCCGACGAGCAGGGTTTTCCGGTTCAGATTCGCCGCGGCTTCGGACGACTTGTGCCCCACTACACGCTCTGGGTTGCCCCCGCTCGCCTCTCCTTGCTGCTTGAGTCTTTGCGCGCCGCTGGTGCCACCGCCATCGGCGCGGAATCCATCGAGCGCCTGCGCATCGTCGAGGGCATCGCCGCCTATGGCACGGACTTCACCAGCCTCGACCTGCCCCAGGAGACTGCGCAAACCCACGCCCTCAGCTTCACCAAAGGCTGCTACCTGGGCCAGGAGATTGTCGAACGCATCCGCTCGCGGGGCCAGGTGCACCGGCATCTTCGCCCGCTCGAAATCTTCCCCGCCGACGGCCACGCCGAGCCGGCCATCGGGACAGAATTCTTTTCGCAGCAGACCGGCTTCGACAGCGCCAAACCCGTATCCAAACTCACCAGCGTCTCCAGCATCACGGCCCTCAACCCTGCGCCGAATCCGGCTCCGGAAACCCGTTTCTTTGCTCTCGGCATGGTTCGCGCTGAAGCGGAGATCGGCAACAACACGCTCCACTATCGCAGCGGAACTGCGAAAATCCTGACACACCCACCGCAGTTCTGCTCCCCCACAGGACAGCAACTCATTCCGCCCGAAATGAGCCATCCAACGGCGCCGAAGATCAACCCAACCTGGGCTGAACAATGCGACGACGCGATGCCCGAAACCAACGAAAGCAGACCATGAGCGAATCGCAGGATACTCCCAGATTTACCGTTATCAATCGACGCAAGTTCAACGCTGACGAGCCAGGCAGCGACGCCGAGACGCCCGCAGCCTCCAGTGAGCCAGCCCGGCTCAAACTGGTTGAGCCGCCAGCGCCAGCAGCCATGCCCACAGCGGCCAGCCAACCTCAGGCACCCCCGGCCGACCCGGCACCGCAAACATCCCACAGCCTGCACAATCCCGCCTCGGACCAGGCCGACGACGCCATGCCCCAGGCACCCACCAGCGAGGAATCCCGCCTCCAGAAGCTCCAGTACGACCAATCCGTCGAGCGGCTGGACACCCTGGTCCGCGCACAGAACCCCGCCGCGCCCGCTCCCGAAATCATCGGCTTCGAACATCTCGTCCAGCAGCTTTATCTCTCCGCCCTCATGCAGATGGGCGCAGGTACGCCCGAGGGCCAGCGGCCGCGCCTCGATATTCTCGGCGCGCGCCAGACCATCGACCTGATCGCGGTCCTCGCAGAAAAAACTCGCGGTAACCTCTCCGAGATCGAGGAGAAAACCCTCCAGACCGTTCTCTTCGAGCTGCGCATGAACTTCCTCGAACTCACGCGGATGATCTCCATGCAGCCGCCCGTGCCTCCTGCTCCCGGCGGAACAAAGCGCTGACCCGCATGAATCCTCCCGACCAGACGCCTTCGGCTGCGGCAACCCCTGGGGCGGCCGCCGTGACCCTCCGATTTCTCGGCACCGGCACCTCGATGGGCGTCCCGACTCTGGGTTGCCGCTGCGCCGTCTGCCTCAGCACAGACCCGCGCGACCGCAGGCTGCGCCCTTCCGCGCTGATCCGCTGGTCGGATGCAATCTCTGACACGCCTGGCATCGATAGCCGGCAAAGAAACGTGCTCATCGACACCGGCCCGGACTTCCGCGAACAAGCCCTCGCCTGTGACCTGCGCACGCTCGACGCCGTGCTCTACACCCACTCCCACGCCGACCACATTCTCGGCCTCGACGATCTGCGTCCGCTCAGCTTCCTCCACTTCGACACACACCACCAGCCCATCCCGCTCTACGTCACGCCAGAGACCCGCGCCGTCCTCGAACACGTCTACTCCTACACCTTCGCGCCAGACTCCAGTTACTCCCATCGCGCGCGGGTTCAAATCCACCCGATTGGCGATGGCGTCACGCTCGGCAGTCTGCGCTTCACGCCCATTCCCGTCCTCCACGGCACGCTGCCCATCCTCGGCTATCGCTTCGGCACGGCTGCCTATCTGACGGACGTCAGCACGATCCCGGAGAGCAGCTTCGCGCTGCTTGAGGGCGTGGAGACTCTCGTCCTCTCGGCCCTGCGCCACAAGCCCCACCCCAGCCACGCCACGCTCGATCAGGCCGTCGCCTGGGCCACCCGCATCGGTGCGCGACACACCTGGTTCACCCACATCTCCCACGATCTCGGCCACGCCCAAACCAACCAGAGCCTGCCCGACGGAATGGCCCTCGCCTACGACGGACTCACCCTCTCCCTCGAACCCTCCCGGACCTCCGCGGAATGACTACCATGCAGGTCTTTCACTCCCTCGACCAGATTCCCGCCGACCTTCGGCCAACCGTTGCCACCATCGGCAACTTTGACGGTGTCCATCTCGGCCATCGATCCATCCTCGACGCCGTTCTCGCGGATGCACACCAGCGCCACGCCCGCGCCCTGGCCATCACCTTTGACCCTCACCCGCAGCGGTTTCTCCGTCCCGACCTTCCCCTCGCGCTGCTCACGCCCATGCCCGAGCGGCTTCGCCTGCTGGCTCTCACTGGCATCGACGCCGTCCTGGTGCTCCCCTTCGACGCCGCATTCTGCCAGTTGCGCGCCCGCGATTTCGTCGAACAAATCCTCCTCCGCTCCCTCGGCGTCTGCTCCATCCACGAAGGCGAAAACTTCCGCTTCGGCTATCGCGCCGAGGCGGGCGTCGCGGAGTTAGCCCGGTTTGGCCACGGGTTTGGCCGCGAGTTTGGCCGCGACCAGGAATTCGCGGTAACCGTCCATCCGCCGGTGCGGCTGCGCCAATCCGCATCGAGATCTCTCGATGTCTCGAGCTCCGCCATCCGCGAGCGCCTTCTCGCCGGCGACCTGCGCACCGCGCGCCACATGCTGGGCCGGCCCTTTGCCGTGCGCTCCCATCCCGCGCGCGGTCGCGGCATCGGCAGCCGACTGCTCGTGCCCACCGTCAACCTCGCTGGCTACCAAGGCCTCTTGCCCGCCCCAGGCGTCTACGTCACCCGCATGCATATTCCAGGTCCAGACGGCACAAATCGACACACTTTCCGCGCCGTCACCAATATCGGCAACCGACCCACCTTTGCCGACGCTTCCTTCGCCGTCGAGTCGCACATTCTCGACTTCGAGCCGGTCGAGCTTACCGAGGAAACTCCCCTCGAACTCGAATTCCTCATGCGCCTCCGACCGGAAATCAAGTGGCCCTCGACCGAAGCGCTCAAGGCTCAGATACTCAGGGATGTGGCCCGCGCGCAGCGCTACTTTTCCCGGCAACGCTCCCTGTAGCTGCCACCGTTTTCCCTCCGGAAACCTTCCCCGAACCATCCCCCGGAAAAGCCTCCTCCGGCTTGCCCTCGATCGCCGCCTTCATCCAGGTAGTCCAGATCGGCAGCGCCACTCGCGCCCCCGTCTCCTTGTCGCCCAGCGACTGGCGGCTGTCGAAGCCCACCCACACCCCGCAGGTCACCGAGGGCGAAAACCCCAGAAACCACGCGTCCGTATAATCGCTCGTCGTCCCCGTCTTTCCGCCGATTGGATGATTCAGCGCCGCCGCGGTAGCCCCGGTCCCTTCGCGCGTCACCGCCCGCAACAGCCGCATCATCGACCGCGCCGTCTGTTGCGTAATCACGTCGGCGACCGCTGCCGGCTGCTGCCACAGCGTGATCCCATCCGCATTCGTCACCCGGCGCAACAGGTGCGGTGCCACGCGCACACCATCGTTCGGAAACACCGCATAGGACTGCACCTGCTCCTCCAGCGTAATCTCCACCGCGCCCAGCGCAATCGGCAGATACGCCGGGATATTCGTCGTCACTCCAAAGCGATGCGCCGTATCGATCACCGTGTGAATTCCCACCCGGTTCGCCAGCCGCAGCGCCGGAATATTCCGCGAATCGGCGAACGCATCGAGCACCGTCATCGGACCCTTGTAGTTCTTCTCGTAGTCGTGCGGGGTGTAACTGCCAAAGCTCACCGGGCTGTCCATCACGATGTCGTCCGGCGTCACTCCGCTTTCAATCGCCGCCGTATACACATACGGCTTGAAGCTCGAACCCGTCTGCCGCTCGGCCTGGGTCGCGCGATTGAACTGCGAGGTCGCGTAATCCCGCCCGCCCACCATCGCCAACACGTCGCCCGAGGCGTTGTCCATGGCCAGCAGCGCGCCCTGCACGCCTGAATCCTGCGCAAGCGCCGCTCGCCGCGATCCGCCTTCCATCCCGCTCTCAAGCTGCACGTAGATCACGTCCCCCGCCTTCACCAGAACGTCGCCATGCGCTTGCCCCGTCCACTTCCAGTCCTCCGGCGTCAGCACGATCCGCTCCGTGCCCACCCGCGCGCGAATCTCCAGCGGCAGCACCGCAGTCACCAGCGCGTGCACGTAATCGCCCGCGCTGGAATGCGTCGTCCAATCCGGATGCGTGTACTCTTCGAGCGACCCGCCCTGCGCCAATGCATTCACCGCCGCACCCTGCCATCCGCGTCGCCGCTCATACGCCGCCAGCCCGTCCACCACCGCGCGATTGGCCACCTGTTGCAGGTCCAGATCGAGCGTCGTCTCCACCTTCAATCCCGCTTCCTCCACCTCGTCCGAGCCAAACTGCTTTTCCAACTCGCGCCGAACCTCCTCCACAAACCACGGCGCCACCGACATCTCCGGCTGCGCAATATGCAGCCCCAGTGGAGACTCGCGTGCCGCCCGCGCCTGCTCCTCCGTGATCGCCTTGTCCGCAGCCATTTCGCTCAGCACCAGGTTGCGCCGCCGCAGCGCCTTCTCCGGATTCAACAGCGGCGAATACGCCACCGGACCCTTCGGCAATCCGGCCAGCAGCGCCGCCTCCGGCAGCGTCAGCTCCCGCGCGTGACAGGAAAAATAAAACTCCGACGCCGCCTCGAACCCATACATCCCGTGCCCCAGATAAATCTGGTTCCCATACAGCGTAAAAATCTGCTCCTTGG
>JAJZFR010000252.1 GCA_021805265.1 Acidobacteriota bacterium
AAAGGCTAACGCCAGTACCAGCCCCGTCGAAATCACATCGCGCCCATAGAACGGAAGCCCGGCCACGTAGCAGGCCATCAGCCCGCCCACTGTCTTCGGATACAGCGTCTCCGCACCCAGCCACACCGCAAAGTTCGACAGCAGAAAGAACGAAGTTGGCCCCAGCAACGCCGCCGCCACGCCTCGAACGACCGTCGCGCGCTCCCGCAGCAGCGCATATCCCAGCGCCATCGCGCCCGCATACCACGCCCACGTCACCACATACGCCTGCCACACAAACGGATACCCATACACATGCGCCGTCAGGTAGTAATCCGCTCCCGCCATCACCGCCACCGGCAGCGCCATCTCCGCCCACCTGCGTCGCGCGCCAAAATACATCAGCGACCCGCCCACTGCCGTAAACCCATACCAGCCCGCATGCGGCAGAACATGGCTCAACACCGCAGCCAGCAATAAAAGATAAGCAAACATGCACACCTCGCAACTCTCGTCGATCTCTTCATTCTCCGGCTCGCCCGCGCTTCGGTCAACTCCACGCCTGTTCGCGCCATCAACAAATCTCTCACTTCACCAACATTTCCCGCTCACCTCTGCTCCCGCCCATCCAGAATCATCGCCGCCGCTTCATGGCCATCCACCACATACACCCAGCCCGTCAGCGGCGACTCCATCAACTGCTCGCTCAGCCTGCCCTCGGCGCTGCCTCCCATCCGCAGGTCTTTGTACGAATACGCAAACCGCAGATCGCTGAACTCCACCGTCGTCCACCTCTGCCCGCCAGGCAACAGCGTGCTACCACTTGCGTCACCACCCACCGCCACGCCCGCAATCTCCTGCGGACCCACATCCCGCACCACCGGCCACTGCGACCAGTCCAGATACACCGCGCCCAGCCGCGTCCGTTTCGCCGTCTCCAGCGCCGTCGTCCTCTCCGGCTTGAACAACGCATTCGTCTTCTCGTCGCTGTCCACCGCGCCTGTCCGCGTATCGATCTCCGCCGTCTGCCACGTCGTCGCCGTCTCCAGAATCCCGTGCCAGCGAAACGGATTCCACGGATACGGCTCCAGCGCCACACGCAGCGCCGGCGTCGGCGTCACATCCGCCGCCATCAGCAGATTCCGCGCCGACGCCTGCTCCGCCCACCGCCAGCAACCCAGCAGCACCATCCCGCACAGCGCCGCAATCGCCAGCCCGCGTCCGCGCAACTGCTTCCTGCGCGCGCCTATCTCGCCATCCGCCAGACTCAGAATCGCCGGCAACAGCAGCGCCAGGCCCAGCATCAGCCACAGCGCAGGCTCGGCAATAAACAGCAGGCTCCCGGCATACCAGTGCCGGTTGAACGGAAAGAATGGACGCAGCCCGTAGTTATTCGCCCAGTCCAGCGCCAGATGGCTCAGGTCCGCCACCAGCGCCGTCAGCCACACCCAGCCCCATCGCACCGGCTCCGCTGGTTTCCCACGCCGCGCTCTCCAGCGATGCCACAGCCACACCCCGCCCGTCACCAGTGCGGCCATCGCCGGCGCGGCAATCAGCGTATGCGTGATCCCGCGATGATGCGCCAGCTCCGCCACCGGACCGCGCCAGCCCCAGAGGACATCGAGATCCGGAGCCTCCGCTGCCAGCGTCGCCGCCAGCGTCGCATACGCCGTCCTCCGATTCCATCCAGCTCGGCCAATGCAGGCGCCCGTCAGAAAATGTGTCACCGGTTCCATGGTGGACCCATTCTACGCGTACTTGCCCGCGCCACGATGTCTGCGCCCATCTTCATGCGTCGTCTTCGTGCGCCGTCTTTCGTTACGATGGACTCATGCCTTCTCCGGATGAGCCATCCGCGCCCGCCGCGCCTTCTGCCGCACCCGCCGCGTTCCCACAGCGCATCGCCCTCTTCGGCGGCAGCTTTGACCCTCCTCACAACGGTCATCTCGCCATCGCACACGCCGCGCTCACCGCCTTCCAACTCGACTCCGTCCTCTTTGCGCCCGTCGCCCGCCAGCCGCTCAAGATCGACTCCGCGCCGCCCACAGAGTTCGCCCATCGCGCCGCCATGACCGCCCTCGCCATCGCGCACGAACCGCGATTTGCACTCAGTCTCCTCGACGCCCCACGCGACGATCGCCAGCCCAACTTCACCGTCGACGCTCTGCTCCGCCTGCGCGCGCAACATCCCCCACTCACCCGTTTCTTCTTTCTCCTCGGCGCCGATGCGCTCCAGCAACTCCCGCGCTGGCATCGCGCCGCAGAGATTCCCTTTCTCGCCACCCTCCTCGTCGCCTCCCGTCCCGATTCCGAACTCGGTGCAGACCCCCTTGCTTCGGCTCCGCAATGGCTTCCTCCCACGCTCCTCCTTCACCGCAACGCAAAGACCTCCGCGTCAATCCTGCATCTTCAGGTCGAGGACGCGCACCACCGCACCGCCGACATCTTTTTTCTGCACGGACTCAACTTCGACATCAGCGCCTCTCATCTGCGCTTGTGCCTCTCGGCTCCACACACCCCTCATCTCGAACTCGCTACCCTCCTGCCCGCTTCCGTACTCGACTACATCCGCTCCCACCATCTCTATCTCGCTTGAAATCGAACGCAATCCTGGTGCGGCAAACAACTCGCTTCCTGCTACCATGAAACGTGCTGAACACCGCACAGGAGAAGCCATCTACGATGCCCAACACAGAAACTCTTCAGCAACTGCTCGTCGCCGTCGCCGCCTGCGAAGACAAGAAAGCCGAGGACACGCGCATCCTTGCTCTCGACGCATTGGACTCTGGCCTCGCCGACTATTTCCTCATCGCCTCCGGCTCCAGCGATCGTCAGGTCCTGGCCATCGCCGATGAGATCGAGCTGCAACTCAAACGCAAATTCTCGCTCTACCCCCGTTCCGTCGAAGGTCGTCAAAAATCGGAGTGGATTCTGCTCGATTATGTGGATATAGTGGTTCACGTCTTCCTTTCTGAGAAGCGTGCGTTCTACGACATCGAGCGGCTACGGAAAAGTGCTCAGGCACTCTCCGAAAATCAAGTTCAAAGCCTGCTGAAAAAACAAGCGCGCACGACCAAAGATCCGAAGACGAGCACGAGCGGTGCCAGATCAAAATCCGTGAAGGGAGAAACATCGATGAGTCCATCGCCCAAGAAACCGGCTGCGAAGAAGGCAGCCGCCAAGCCTGCGGCAAAGAAGGCCGCGCCCAAGAAGGCCGCTGCCAAGAAAGCTGCACCGGCAAAGAAGGCCGCGCCTAAAAAAGCTGCTGTCAAGAAAGCGGCTCCCAAGAAAGTCGTCGCCAAAAAAGCAGCGCCGGCAAAGAAGACAGCTCCCAAAAAAGCTGCCGTGAAAAAGGCCGCTCCAGCGAAGAAAGCGTCTGCAACCAAGGCTCCGGCGAAGAAAGCCGTCGCCATCAAAGCTGCACCCGCTAAAAAAGCTGTCGTGAAGAAAGCCGCGCCAGCGAAGAAAGTCGTCGCACCAAAAGCCGCGCCGGCGAAGAAGGCCGCTCCCAAACCGGTCGCCAAAAAGCCAGCGCCTGCTGCGCCCAAGGTTGCCATCGCTGCCACTGCCATCGAGCCGCAGTATCTGGTCAAGCCACGTTCCGAGGCCGAAATGCCCTCGTCCATGGCAACCGGCGACGACAAGAAACCAACCATCTGAAAATCACAGCAACCCAGGCAAAGCAGAAGGGCGGAACCAGACAACTGGCTCCGCCCTTCTGCTTTCTTCCGTGCAATGCACGCTCACCCTCAGAAATCTCTTCCCTTTTTCCGCGGCTCCGCGCGACAATGACCCATGCCCGAACCTGTTCTCCAATCCATCCCTGCTCGCCTTCTCTCGCACACGCCACTCCGCTCGATCGTTCTCGCGCTTTTTCTCGCAACACCCCTGGCCATCGCAGCCTCGCCACAAAACCCGCCCGCCACGCTCGACAGCGAACTCTTTGAGGTCACCGTCCCTCAGCTTGAAAGCCTCTACACGTCCCATGCCGTCACCGTCACCCAGGTCGTCGAGTGGCATCTGGCGCGCATCCGCCGCTTCAATCCCATCTATCGCGCCGTCCAGACCGTCGAGCGCAAAGAAGCCCTCCAACAGGCCGCCGCGCTCGACCGGCAGCTTGCCTCCGGCCATCTTCCCGCCTGGCCCGCGCGAGGACTCCTCTGGGGCGTACCCATCGTCACCAAAGCCAACACCAGCATCGCCGACCAGATCACCACCGACGGCTGGCGCGGCTACATGCTCCCCGGCCATGAACTCCTCGCCCCGCGCGACTCCACACTCGTCGCTCGCCTCCGCGCCGCCGGAGCCGTCTTCCTCGGCATCACCAACATGCCCGACTTCGCCGCCAGCGACACCAATCGCAGCTCCGCCTACGGACGCACCGGCAACGCCTACGACGTGCGCTTCAGTCCTGGAGGATCCTCTGGCGGAACCGTCACCGCCGTCACCAGCAACTACGCTGTCCTCGGCAACGGCACCGACACCGGCAACTCCATCCGCATGCCTTCCGCCACCAGTTCCGTCGTCGGCTACTTTCCCACACGCGGACTCGTCAGCATCGCCGGCATCGCTCCCCTCGACTGGCTCCTCGACAACACCGGACCGATCGCCCGCAACGTCACCGACGCCGCCATCGCGCTCTCCGCCATGACCGGCATGACCGCCGCGGACCCCGCGCCCAAAGCTGACCCGCTCGACCCGCGCACCGCCGACGCCGCGCAGAAAGCCCAGCCAGGCCTCTACACCCAATATCTCCGGCCCGGCGCGCTCCGCGGCAAACGCTTCGGCGTGCCCGCATTCATCCTCCTCGGCTCCGGAATCCCCTTTCAGGGCATCCCCGCCGTCGTTCCGGAGAAGAGCGCCGCAGAAGAAGAACAGGATGCCGTCCTGCCCCTTCGCGACTCCACGCGCAAAGCCTTCCTCGCCGCACTCGACGGCCTGCGCGCCGCCGGTGCCACCATCATCTTCGACGACTCCATTCTGCCGCCCACCTTTGCCCGCATCGTCAGCCGCGCCGGCACCATGCCTTACGTCGCAGAAGGCACCGACCAGTTCCTGAAACTCTTTGGCCCCGCGCAGTATCACTCAGCCGCCGACTACAAGCGCGCCACCGGCCAGCCTCTGCCCGACACCATCGTCAACCCCACCCTTGAACGAAAAGACGAGCCAAAGCAAAGCCAGATGCAGATCGAAACCGATCCCGCCGCCCAGGCCAACTACTTCCGCCCGCGTCAGCTCGCGCTCGACCAGTACGATGCGACCCTCGACCGCCTCCATCTCGACGGATACGTCTATCCCGCCACGCAAATGCCACCACCCGACGAGACCATGCCCCAAAGCTACGCCCACACCGGCGGCATCTCCGGCACCATCAGCGAAGGTCCACACAGCGACACAAGCTGGGTCAATATCCTCGGCGTCCCTGCCATCGTCGTCCCCGGCGGCTTCTATCCCAACGGTCTGCCATTTGGTCTGGAAATCTCCGCTCGCCGCTGGCGCGACGGCGACCTGCTCGGCTGGGCATTCGCCTATGAGCAGGTCACACACCACCGCCATCCGCCCACTCTCGTTCAGCAGGGACTGCTCCCCAACATGCCGTAGTCCGCTACCCCAGGCCGAACCTCACCGCGACCGCAGACGCGCCAGGTCGCGCCGATCCTTCTTCGTCGGACGCCCGCGCTCGGTCATCTCCACGCGCGGCTCCAGCTTTCTCTGCTCGGCCACCACAGCGCGCCGCGCACGGCTCTCCTCGGTCTCGCGATAAAGCGCCTGCGCCACCGCAGCCGGACCGCGCATCTCGCTCAGCGCCAGCACATCCACCTCAAAGTCGCCGCCCTCAGTGCGAATGCGCAGCCGGTCGCCCGCCTTCACCTCCCGCGAAGGCTTCATCGTCTGCCCACTCATCTCCACGCGCCCCAGCTCGCAGCTTTTCACCGCCAGCGCGCGCGTCTTATAGAACCGCGCCGCCCACAGCCACTTGTCCACCCTTACACGCTCCAGCGCCAACTCACCCTGCCTCCCGTTTTCAGCTTACTCGCCCGCACTCATCCGGACGTACGCTCACCCTCAGCCGACACCTTCGCTCGCTCTTCCCCACCCGTTCTCGCGATACAATCGCAACAGACGCGGAGAGGTGGCCGAGCGGTTGATGGCAGCGGTCTTGAAAACCGCCGAACCCGAAAGGGTTTCGTGAGTTCGAATCTCACCCTCTCCGCCAGCAACCATTTCAAATCTCTTATAATCACCAATATATATACATATCAACAACTTGCCGTTGTCGGGTAGCCGACAAAATCCACACCAGATTTATCGTGTTTCGCTTCTTTTCAGTCTTTCAGGCCGGATTTCCCGACAATCCGACAACGGCGTCCAGACAGGGCTGACCGTTGATTCCGACATTCCAAAGTGCATTCTTCGTCACATTTGGTGAAGAACCCAAGTTTCATCATGACTTTAAGGAATCGGATTTCGGTCGGCATTCGTGCCGCGCCATTGGAGCAGATCGAACCTGCATGGCCGAACCTGGCGCGGCCGAAGATAGAGCGCTGTCTCGGGTGCTCGAGCTGGCGATCCGGTCACTCTGTAAGATTGTTCCTGAGTCCCATCTCTTTACCGTCCGAAGGAGAAGCCAATGAATCATTTCGATAGAAGAATCTTCCTCCGAAACTCCGCCGCCACGCTCCTGCTCGGCTCTGCCGCCCTCGCCACAAAAGATGCCTTTGCCTCACCCTGGGGCCTTCCCATC
>JAJZFR010000321.1 GCA_021805265.1 Acidobacteriota bacterium
CCACGAGGTGGACAAGAACATGAAAACCCTCATCCGAACTCTCCTGATGCTGGCCCTGATCGTCTGGCTCGGCGGGGAGATATTCTTCCCCGTCGTCGCCGCAGTCACCTTTGGCCAGCTTGCACCCAATACCCACGCTGCGGGCCAGATCGTCGGCGCTCTCCTGCGCATCCTCCACACTATGGGCATGGTTGCCGGCCTGGTGGCCCTCGCGCTCATGGCTCTCGCGCCCGCCTGGGGCATCTACAAGGCACGCGCCATTCTCGCCGGAATGATCCTCGTCGTGCTCATGATCGGCCTCACCGCCTACTCGCAGTACGGCATCATTCCCCGCATGGAGCGCGACCGCGTGGCAACCGGGGGAGCAATCGATCTCGCACCCGCCGACAACCCTGCGCGCATCGACTTCAATCGCCTCCACCAGCGCAGCACCTACGTCGAGGAAGTCGTCCTGCTCCTTGGCATCGCCGTCGTTGCCCTGGTCGCCAGCGCGGAAACCAAAGCCGCCCAGCTCGCCTGACCCATGCACCGGCTGCCGTTATTCCTCGGAACCCTGGCCGCGCTCGCCGACGTGGCGGGTGGCCTGGTCCTTGTGCGGGCGCGCTCCGTCCAGCCATACCTGCGCTATTTCGTCGCCCTCGGCGCGGGCTTCCTCATGGCCACGACCGTCCTCGAAATGCTCCCGGAAAGCCTGCGCCTCGACTTCCGCCTGGCCCCCGTGCTGGTCATGGCTGGCTACTGCGCCGTTCACTTCCTCGAACACACCATCAACGCCCATTTTCACTTCGGCGAAGAGACCCACCATCACGAGTTCGTCTCCACCCGCACCAGCTACGCCGTCCTCGCCGGACTCGCGCTCCACGCCCTCTTTGACGGCGTCGCCATCGGCTCCGGCTTCGCCCTTTCGAGCGCGCTCGGATGGCTCATCTTCACCGCCATCTTCCTCCACAAAGCGCCGGAGGGCTTCACCATGGCCTCCGTCATGCTCGCCAGCGGCAGCACCCGCGCTGCGGCATTTCTCTCCGCCGTCACGCTCGCCGCCACCACCCTCCTCGGCGTCCTCGCCATTGGTCTTTCGCCGCAGCTCGTCCGCTTCGGCCTGCCCATCTCCGCCGGGGTCGCCCTCTACGTCGCCGCAACCGATCTCGTCCCCGAGGTCAATCGCGAACCGGGCATCAAAATGGCTCTCGTCTTCTTTGCCGGCGTCGCGGGATTCCTGCTCCTGCGCACCCTGCTGCCCGCCGTCTGAAGATACCCCTTCCAAGGAATGCAATCCCGCCGCGCGGAAGATTTCCGCTCAGCCAATTTCGCTTCGGCTACACTGAAAACGATGGAACACGCTGTCGCCGCTGACCTTCCCCTGCATTCCCGACTCTCCCAAAGGATTGTCCTTGGCTGGCGCTCCATGCTCGCCCACCGCGAAGATCAGATATTCCTGCTCCTTTCGCTCGTCATCGGCGCGCTCGTCGGCCTCATTGTCGTGGCCATGATCGTGCTCACAGAGCGCCTCGGCATGCGCCTCTATCCCGTCGGCAGCGAAGCCTGGCGACGCGTCCTCATTCCCATCGGCGGCTCGCTCATCCTCGGCTTCCTCCTGGTTCGCTTTTTCCCCTTCGCACGAGGCAGCAGTATTCCGCAAACCAAGGCCGCGCTCTTCACCCGCGGCGGATACATCTCGCTCCGCACCATCATCGTCAAGTTTTTCTGCACCGCCGCGTCGCTCGCCTGCGGCATTCCCCTCGGCCCCGAGGGTCCGTCGGCACAGATCGGCGCAGGAGTCGCCTCCGTCCTCGGACGCCGCCTCGGGCTGCCTCCCGAACGCGTCAAAGCACTCCTCCCCGTTGGTGCCGCCGCCGCCATTGCCGCCGCCTTCAACACGCCCATGGCCGCTGTCCTCTTTGCCCTCGAAGAGATCATGGGCGACCTCAACGCTCCCATCCTCGGCTCCGTCGTCCTCGCCTCGGCCACTTCATGGATTGTCCTCCGCCTGGTCCTCGGCAACAACCCCCTCTTTCACGTTCCCCGCTACTCCCTCATTCACTCCAGCGAATTCGCCATCTACGCCGTGCTCGGCATCGTCGGCGGCGTCATTGCAGCCGCTTTCACACGATTCCTGCTCTATATGCGGGTCCGGTTTCTGGCCCTGCCCAAACGCACCGTCTGGTGGCACCCCGTCGTCGGCGGCATCGTTGCCGGCCTCATGGGATGGGCCTTGCCCCAATCCCTCGGCGTCGGCTACAGCTACATCGGCGACGCGCTCAACAACTCCATGGCACTCAAGATCATGCTCCTCCTGGTCCTGATGAAGTTCTTCAGCGTCTCGATCAGCTACGCCTCCGGAAATGTCGGCGGCATCCTCGGCCCGACCATCTTCCTCGGAGCCATGGTTGGCGGCTCCGTCGGCAGCATCGCTCATCTGCTCTTCCCCACCCACACGGCTACGGCTGGCGCTTACGCCCTCGTCGGAATGGGCGCGCTCTTCGCTGGCATCATCCGCGCTCCCATGACCTCCGTCGTCATGATCTTCGAGCTCACCCGCGATTACGAGGTCATCGTGCCTCTCATGATCGCCAACCTGCTCAGCCTTTTCATCTCCACCTGGCTGCAAAAAACGCCTATCTACGAGGGCCTCGCCCACCTCGACGGCATCCACCTGCCGACCTCGGGGCTGCATAAAACCGAGGAAAATGTCAGCCTCGTCGAGACCCTCGTGCGTCCCAACGCCGAAACCCTCGATGCCGATCTATCCATCGCCGCCGCCCTTGAACGCGTCCAATCCAGCCGCTTCCGCACCTGGCCCGTCGTCCGCGAGTCAACCCAGCATGAATTGAGTCCCGGCTACATGAGCCAGGACGAGTCCACCCTCATCGGCGTCATCACCCGCGAAGCACTTCAGGCATCCGCGCTCGACGGTCACTCGGAAGCAAAGCTCTCCAGCCTCATCTCCTCCAACGAGTTTCCTCATGTCCACCCCGACCATCCCCTCTACATCGCCCTCGAACGCATGAGCCGCTCCGGCCTCAACATGCTTCCCGTCCTGCGCCGCGACGACGCCAACCACCTCGACGGCATCGTTACCCTCCGCGACGTGCTCGCCACCTACGGCGTCAGCGAAAGCCGCGCCCTCTGATCTTTTGTGATGTCTCTACCGCTTGTCCAGAATGGGTCAAGCATGGGTCAAGCATGGGTCAAGCATGGGTCAGGCGTTGGCCCAGCGTGGGCCATCGCGGCTCCAGCGTGGGTCTATCGCGAGACCCGCTCTTCGCTCTCCACGCGCCCGCGCCGCCCAAATACCACCGTGAGCGCCACCATCAGCAACCCCGCCCCAGGGCCGGCGGTGATCAGCCACGCCACCAAAGCATGCAAAAAAATGTCGCTCAGAGCAACCAGCGCATGAACCGGTGCCAATTGAAGCTGCGCCGCCAGCGAAGCCGTATCCACCGAGCGACTCCCCGGAAATATCCACTGACCCAGCCGCAGATACGGAAACAGCAGCACCAGTTGCAGCGGCATCGCCACCCAGCTCGCCGCCAGCATCGCCGCCAGGTTCAGCCGCAGCCCCAGCGCAACCACCGTGCAGATGGCCGTCGTCACACCGACCAGCGGAATGCACCCGATTGCAAATCCCAGCGCCAGAGTCAACCCCAGTTGCCGCGGCGTCAGCCCCTCACTCAGCCAGGCAGGCGCGCCCACCAGGCTGGCTGGCGACCGCAATGGAAGCTGTGCTTGAAACCATGCTGGAAATCGGTTTGGTAATGGGTACTTCATCTTTGCTAACCCTATCGGCGGCATAAAATCTTTCTGTAGAAATTCTGATGAAAATTCTGTAATAAGTACCGGACTGGACCTACCTTCTCAACTCCGGCACCCATCTGCTCCATCAATTGAAATACGCGCGAAACCACCCTTCGGATTCCGCCATCCGGTTTCCAACAAACACATTGCGGCAAACAGGGCATCCCCTGTTTGCCGCAAAAAGTACAAAATCCCGCGCTCGAAAGTTATTTTGTCAGGGTAAGTCTGGCCTGGAGCGGCAACTCGCGTGAGGAAGTTCCAACCTCGATCCGAAAATCGCCAGGATCCGCGACCCACGCATGTTTCTCCACGCTCCAATAGGAAAGCGCCGCGCGATCCAGCCGGAAACGAACCGTCTTCGTCTCCCCCGGCGCAAGCACGACGCGCTCGAATCCCTTCAACTCATGCACCGGACGATCCACCTTCGCATGGCCGTCATGCACGTAAAGCTGTACAACTTCGGCTCCGGCACGTACGCCGGTATTCTTCACCTCAGCCGTAACCACCGCCGCGCCAGCAGTCGTGGTGGGCGAAACTGTCAGGTGACTGAGTGAAAACGTCGTGTACGAAAGCCCATAGCCAAAAGGAAACTGCGGCGCAACCTTCCGGCTGTCGAAGTACCGATAACCCACATAAATCCCTTCGGCATAGTGAACCTTCAGGTCCGTTCCCGGATAGTTGGCGAAGGCTGGCGAGTCTTCGATCCGTTTCGGAAACGTAACCGGCAGCTTGCCCGACGGATTGGCGTCGCCGAACAGAATCGCGGCCAGCGCGGCCCCGTCTTCTTCCCCCGGATACCAGATGTCCAGCAGCGCGGACGTATTGTCGATCCACCGCGTCATCGTCACCGGGCTGCCTGTATTCACCACCACGATAGTGCGCGGATTCGCGCGTTCGACCGCCTCGATCAGCGCGTCCTGGCCTGCGGGCAGGTCCATCGTCTGAATGTCGTGCCCTTCGCCTTCGAGCCTCCAGTAGCGGCCCACCACCACCACGGCCACGTCCGAGTGAGCGGCTGCGTCCACCGCCTGCTTCAGCGCTCCGGCGCGAGCCTCAGCAGTATCCTGCGCCGGGTCTTCCCCTTCCATTCCCACTCCCGGCACCGCGTTGATCTCGACCCCGGCTCCTGCCCGTGCGCGAATCCCATCGAGCGGCGATACCGCTTGTTTTGGCCGTACCATCGAGCTGCCCCCGCCGCCCGTGCGCGCTACCGCCGCATTCGGGCCAATCACCGCAATCGAGTGAATCTTCCCCGCCTCCAGCGGCAGAAGATTACCAGCATTCTTCAGCAGCACAATCCCTTCCGTCGCTCCCTCGCGCGCAATGGCCTGCTGCGCTGGCGTATCCACAATTCCCGTCGCCGTGTGCGGATGGTCAAACAACCCGCTCACGAACAGCACACGCAGAATGCGGCCAGCATTGTCGTCCACCGTCGCGGTCGTGATCTCGCCCGCCTTCACTGCGGCCAGCACCTTGTCCGCCGCCAGCCAGCCGCCGCTGCTGCCCTGCTCGGCCGTCTGCGGACGCTTGATCCACGCCTCGAACGGCGGACCGCCTGGCATCTCCAGATCCATCCCGGCGTTCACCGTCGGCGCGGTCGAGTACGTGCTCCCCCAGTCTGACACCACGAAGCCGCGGAATCCCCAATCCCGGTCCAGCGTCTCGCGCAGCAGCGGTGCGTTCTCCCCGCAGTGCGCGCCGTTCAGCAGGTTATACGCTGACATCACAGTCCACGCATCGCCCTTCTCGACCGCTGCCTTGAAGGCCGGAAAATATATCTCCTCAAGCGCCCGCTCATCCACCACCGCGTCGATGCGATGCCGCTCGAACTCTTCGTTGTTCGCCGCGAAGTGTTTCACCGACGGGATCACACCCTGGCTTTGTACGCCGCGTACGTACGCCACGCCCATCCGGCCCGCAAGATACGGGTCTTCGCCGTAGCCTTCAAAATTCCTCCCCCACAGCGGAATCCGATTGATGTTCACCGTCGGCCCCAGGATCATGTCGCGCCCCAGCGCCTTCACCTCCTCGGCTATCGCCACGCCCTCCTGCTGCACCAGCGCCGGGTCCCACGTAGCCGCCATCGCGATGCCAGAAGGAAACGCCGTGGACTCCACCTTCTGCGGTGCGTTCGTCGCGCTGGTCAGCGCCGAACTGCCAAACCACGCCCGAACCCCCAGCGGCCCGTCCGCCATCCTGATCGATGGAATACCCAGCCGTGGAATCGACGCCGACTCCATCCATCCCGCTCCCGCTAACAGCGTCGCCTTCTCGCGCAGCGTCATTCGGGGCAACAGATCGCGCACCCGTTCGTCGGCTGACAAGGCCGGATTTCGATACGCCGCGCTCGCCGCCGGAACCTTCGCCCCATCCGCGACAGGCACTCTTTGCGCCCTTGCGCAAGTCAAGGCAAACAGCAACAGGAACGAGTACACAGTCAGATGACGCATTCGGCTTTCTCCAGGGAGACGCATTCGCAATCGCTGCTGGCACACTGCGGCTCCAGGCGGCAATGGTACCCGAACCGAGCCTTCCCAGACAATCGCCCTGGCAGGTACCGCGACCGCGTGATCCTGCATCCGGAAAAATGACAGTCCGGGTGCCCATGGTCCCGCATTTTCGGACCTGGGAATCCAACAACTCACCACAAAATCAACACGGGTGCCCCTGGTCTCGCTTTTGAGACCAGGGAGACTACCAATCACCACGAAATCAATGCATCGTAGCCGGGTGCTCCATGGTCCCGGATTTTCGGACCTGGGAATCCAACAACTCACCACAAAATCAATACGGGTGCCTGTAGATGCTCAAGAGGTTGTTGCAGAGTCGGAGCGGCTGATGGGCGGCTTGTAGTTGAGGCTACCATGGGGTCGCTCGTGGTTGTAATAGTCGATCCAAGGCTGCAAGTGAGCATCTC